>DASSNL010000034.1:0-55579 GCA_035688075.1 Gemmatimonadaceae bacterium | reverse complement strand
ATCAGCCAGCCGCTGGCTGGCTGATGCACGATGCAAGACCTGACCCCGTCGCTCAGCGGGGGTTCGTGGTCATCCTCGACCGATGCCCGGTGCTCGTTTCCCAGTACTCCATCCACTGCTTCCTGATCCCGTCGACTTTCTGGATGAGCTCCTCGCTCGGCTTCTTCCCGTGCTCCACCACGAGCACCATCCCCGTGTTGAAGTCCCTCTGCGAGTGATCCACGTCCGGCCTGCGCGGCCCTTCGGCGGCGATCACGTCTTCTATGGTGATCTTCGTTCGGTCCGCCTTGTAGATCGGATTGCCGTTATCGTCCTGCCCGACCCGCTCGAGGTTCCGCAGGATGAAGAAGTCCGGCACCTCGCTCGGCGCTGCGAGCCCCATGAGGTACAGGTCGAGATATGACCACCCTGTCGCCGGCACGTAGTAGTTGTCGTCGAGTTGCGTGAAGGTGCCGTCGTAGTTGTCCTGCCACACGCCGCCCCCCATCGCCGACGCCTCGATGGGCCGCTGATACGGGAATGGGACCGGCGCCTGCAGTCCGCGGTCCCAGTGCGTGGGGCCGAGCACGATCGTCTCGCCATTCACCTTCGCCGACGCGAACGCCGACCAGCGGTGCCCCATCTCGTGTGCGATCTGCGTGATCGCGTAGTCGTAGGGCGGGATCTTCCCGTTGGTGGTGCGCTGCGCGAGCTGGTGGAGGTACGCGCCGATGTTGTGGCGGTTGTCATCCGTCAAGCCATCCGGCGGATACTCGGCCATCTGGTTCGCGCCTACGTACACCGGCTGGATGAACTGCCACTGGAATCGCCTCTCGCTGCAGTAGCTTGCGAGGTTCCCGTTGCTGTCGCCGATCCCCGTGACCTCGCTTCCGCCGGGACCCCAGCCGCGCGGACCGTTGCTCGGCGTGCCCGCTTCCGGGTTGTCGATGCGGAAGTCGGAGTAGTACGCGAGCATGTCGAAGTTGTCGCCGAGCGCGCTGATCACGGAGCAGGTGAGGTCCACCGCGCTCGGCGAGCGCACGTAGTGGAAGCTCTCGTACGCCACGCGGAACGGGCCGTCCTGCTTCTTCACCGACGAGAAATCGAGTGCCGGGCTCGCGAGGCCCGAGAGCCTCACCTGCTGAGGTGCCGTGTGGTCGACCGTGATCGGCGCTGCGCGCTCGGACGGAGCGGGCGGACCCTGGCCGATCCCCGCCGGTGCGCCGGGGCTCTGCACCGATGTGGATACGAAGAGCTGCCGCGCACCGCGCAGCTCGGCGGGGAGCGTTCCCTTCACCGAGATGCTCCTTCCATCCACCTCGACAGTGGGCTGCACTCCCGCGCCGAAGGCGGCGTATCGGTAGCTGCGTGGAGCGCGTCGTCCGCCGCGCGAGCGCGTACCCATGATGGTCCACACCGCTCCGGAGCTCGCGTCGGCCGAGCACTCACCGTCCGGCTTCGTAGCGCTCAGGCAGACGCGATAGCTGATCCCCGCGATCCCTGAATCGCTCTCCGGCAACACCGTCCCGCGCGTACCGATCGTCGCCTTCAGGAATACTCCGTCCACGGCGCTGAGCTTCACGCTGGTGACATCGAGGTTCGGCGCCACATCGGCGTTCGACCGTGACTCGATCGTGGCGAGCGTTTTCTCCTTCCCCGCGGTGACCATCGGGTAGACGCCGACGATCGCGTCCTGCGCATGCACGTCGTTGTACGACAGCTCTATCGCCCCGTCCTTCCGCAGTACCGCCTGGAAGCGATTGACCGTCGGCTTCCACGTCATGTCCTGAATGCCGCCCACCGGTTCCGTGAGATCCCACGTCACCACCGCGCGATCGGAGAGCTCCTTTAGATATCGCTTGCCGTACATCCGCGGCTTGAAGAACACGCTGATCGCCGGGACGGTGTTGATCAGCTCCGGCGCCGCCTCCTGCAGGAGCGCGAAGCGATCGACCGACAAGCCGCCGCCTCTGTTGCGGCTGTCGCCAATGCTCTGCGCGGTAACGCGTCGCGCTCCGCCCGGCGGATCTCCGAAGGTCAGCGAGCCGGTGACTCCGACCGAGATCGAGCGCCAGCTCTTCCCGGAGAAGGGGAAAGCGAAGTTCTTCAGCGTCGCGTCGGCGCCAGGCATCTCGGCGCCGAACTCCGCGTCCCATCTCAGCGGAACGTTCTCCACGCGGTAGCCGCTGCCCGACGGCGTGAAGCGCAGCGTACGATGGTCGAGGTCGAAGAGGTTCACCGGCCCCAGCGCATCCTCGTTCAACGTGAGAACGATCAGGCTCCCCTGCGTAGTGACGGTGCCGATGGACTTCCCCGGCTCGCGGTTGAATTGCGCGTTCGCGGGTGCGGCGCAGAGCATCGTGATCGCGAGAGCACCGGCCGCGAAGCGAGCTGCGTTGAATCGGGTGGTGGGGTTCATCTCACTCTTCCTGAGGCTTCACTGTTTCATTGGGCAGCAGGCTACGCGCGGTTGGCTCCTGCACGAGCGTACCATGATGTGCTACTTGCGTATCAGCTCGATCACCCCGCGCGGATGACCCATCCCGAAGCGCGCCGACGCCGGCCCGGCTTCCCAGTAGCGTACCGCGCTCACGTCCGTCCACTGCACCTGGCGCAGGTAGTCGACATCGCCGAGGAACGATCCGTTCATGTACACGTGCGGGGATGTCGGCGTTGCATCCGTAACCGATGTCGGTCCTCGGCTCGTCAGCCATTCCGGTCGCAGCTTCTCGATCGCGTCGAACAGATTCCCCGAGTTGGTCGCCGCCAGCTCCTCCTGCGTCAAGCTCATCGATCTGGCGCCGTCGCTCGAGGAATGCGCTCTGCCGGCGCAGCCCGCCACGATGCAGCCAAGCAGAAGCGCGGAGAGCATGAGCCAGCGTGAAGTCGCTCTCACGGGAAGGGAATCCGGATTTGCAGGTGATGACGCGACGGAGCGCGCGACCCGTTGGGCGGCGGTGGTGGTGGGAGCGTTACGTCCGTGCCCGGGTTCGGGTTGGCAATCTGGACGATCGCGTGAACGAGCAGCGCGAAGCCGGCCAGCACGCCCGCGCTCGCGAGAATCGTGCGGCCTCGCGACAGCTCGCTCCTCCGCACGTCCACGACTTCCGACCTCCCGAACTTGAGAAGCTCCGTCGTGGAGTCCATCGTCACGCCCTGATACTCGCGTGTGATGGGCACCGCCACCGCCAGGGAATCCGCGCCGCCCGGCGAGAGTTTTCCGTCGATCTCGGTGGAATACACTCCCAGATCATCTACCAGCCTTGCGGCCGCCGACTTGGTGATGCGAACCCGCACCTCCTCGTCGGATGCAACGGTCCCCGGCGAGACCGGCACGTAGTGATAGCACGCACCGTTCGCGAGCAGCAGCGCGAGTAACGCGCCTGCCGCGATCCCGCGGAGAGGCCGGGCGAGGGACCGGTCACGACTACCGCGACCAGCCCCTCGTCCGGATCCCTCGATCCTGCCCCGCCACTCCATCAGTTGGCGGGCGTGCGCTGCATGTCGCCGCATGCGATGGGATCGGTGCCGTCCCAGTCGGTCGACGTCTGGGAGGGACGGACGCGGACACTGTACGCAGTGAGCGAGTCGAGCGCCCCGGCGATGGCTGGAGAGGCCGATCCGGTCCCGGACGCGTCTACGTGGATGTCCGGGTATGACTCCTCGGTGGAGAAGAGGAGCAGTCCCGTTACCGAGTTGTCCTCCGCTGGCTCCGTGGTCGCGCAATCGCCGCGGAAGATGCGCCACTGGTACGTCTTGCCGGGCGTGCCCGTGAGCGTGAAGGTCGCGTTCACGCGGAAGCCGAGGTGCTGCTCCGCGCTGAGCACACCGCTCTCCGTCGACACCGTGTCCGTGTCTGCCGGCTCGGCCGTCGCGTTCCAGATCGCGACTACCGGAAATTCCTGCGCGCCGTCGCGCACCTCCGCGGGGTTGTCCATGCTGCACGCGGCCACTCCCACCGACGCACCGAGCAGCACGATCAACGAAAGTCTCTGCATGGCCGAGGTCTCCTTTTTCCGTATCACTGGGACCCTCCCGCCCACCATACCTTGGTGTTCATCCCATCGAGCCCGATCGGGATCCCCGTAGCGGTGACCGAGTTGACGTTGTTGCTCAGCTCCGACCCCGGGGTGCGGACGCGCTGTGGAACGTCCGGAAGCATCGCCTGCGGCACCGGACTGGGGAAATCCGGGTAGCCCGTCCTGCGCCAGTCGTTCCACGGCTCGACCTTGAGGAAGTTGGTGATGTACTTCTCCGTGATGATCTCCTTCAGTGCGGCGTCCGCTGCCAGCGTGCCCAGATCCGGGCGTGCAGCCAGATAGGCATCGATGTCACCGGAGGAGACGCCGAGCTTCTCCATGTTCGCGCGGATCCCCTCGCGATACGGCGCATCGGCCGCAGCCGGGCCGGTGACTATCAGCCGCGCTTCAGCCTCGGTGAACTTCTGGTCGGAGTAGCTCGCCACGTTGAGCGGCGCGTCTTCGGCGGAGAAGAAGGGTCCGATCCACGAGACCGTGGAGTCGGCAAGCGGCGAGGTGCCGTTCGCGTGCCCGACGTACCGCTCCGTCGTCGCGGGGTACGTGGTAGTGCCGCGGACGGAGTCGTACACGATCGGCGTGAACATGATCGGGAGCCGCGGATCGCTGCGGCTCTTCAGCAGCTCGACCATGTAATTGGCTGCCACGAAGATGTTCTGCTGGTCCTCGAACATCCAGTTAGGATTGCGCGCGTCCTCACCGCCGGGATAGGCGAAGTCCGCGTCGTCGGCGTTGCTCGTGAACGCACCCGCGAGCGCGTCCAGCGCCTGGTTGGCGCGCGCCACCTTGTCCTCGCCGGACGCATAGCCGATGCGGAGGAAGGTTCGCGCCTGGATGTAGTGGGCGAGCTTGACCCACCGCGACATGTCGCCCTCGAAGAGGAGATCGTTGACGTTCGGCTGCCGGCCCGTCGGGCTGCTCAGCTCCGTCACCGCCGTGTCGAGCGACGCGATGATTCCCGCGTAGATCGTCTTCTGGTCGTCGTACTTCGGCTCGAGGATCTCCGGCTTGAAAGCATCGGTGTACGGCGCCGGTCCCCACAGATCGGTGATCATCTGGAAGGTCCAGGCGTAGAACAGGTGCGCGAGGCCACGATAGTAGATATCGCCCGGCTCCGACGCATCGCGGATCATGGTGAACGAAGCGTTACCGGGGCGCGAGTAGAAGTAGTCCCAGGTGGTCGAAGCGTCCGTCTCGGACAGCTCGTAGCGCTGGACCTGCGAGTACGACCTCGTCTCGCGGTTGAAGGAGAACTGCTGGGTCCACTCGCCGCTCCAGAGCGCCGCGTCACCGTAGTATGTGGAGTGGATGAACGCCGCCTCGAGCGCCGGGAGGCGGATGTCCACCGTCGCGGTCTCCGGCGAGTTGGGGTTCTCATTGACATCCAGGAAGTCCTGGCACGAGGCCAGGCCGAACATGAGCAGCACCGGCGCTACCCGCGCCGCGCCTTTGAGAAATCGCATTGTGTTCCTCTTGGCCATTGGTCGCGGGATCAGAAGATGGTGCGCACGCCGAAGACGATGCTCCGGGTCTGAGGCGCGTTGAACTGCCGGAAGTACTGCCCACCGGCGTTCTGACCGCCGTAGACGTCGCCTTCGGGATCGCCGAGCGAGAAGTCGCTCCAGACACCCAGGTTGCGCCCCGTCACATATATCGTGGCGCCCTGGAGGCTCAGCCGCTGGGCGAGATCATCTCCCAGTCGGTACGAGAGGCTCACCTCGCGCAGCTTCGTGTAGCCCGCCGGCTCGACCTGGTTCTCGTGGCGGTCGAATCCGTACAGGTTGCGGTAGTACTCCCGGTCCTTGAAGACGCGGACCGTGTTCGGCTGGCCGGTGTTGATGTTCACGCCCGGCTGCACGGTCCAGGTGTAGCGGTCCGCGGTGAAGATCGAGCGGCCGTTCGTGACCTCGTACTGGGTCTCGAAGTTGAGGATCTTACCACCATTCCGGACGTCGACCAGTGCGGAGAGGCCGAAGTTCTTGAAGTAGAACTGCGTCGACACGCTCCCTGTCCAGTTGGGCATGACGGTGCCGAGGTTGCGCAGCTCGTCGGACTGAATCGGGAGACCGTTATCGTCGATCAGCATCGTGCCTTCCGGCACGTTATCGAAGCAGGGATCGCTGGCGACGCAGTTGCGCTTGAACCCGTACCCCCAGATCACGCCGTACGGCTGCCCCTCCATTATGCGAACCTGCGGCCAGGAGTAGCCGGCGAGGTAGATCGACGTGACGCCCGGCGCGAGGCTGAGCACCTTCGACTTGTTCTTCGCCCAGTTCACGTTGATGTCCCAGGAGAAGTCGCCGATCTCGATCGGCCGTCCGCCAATCGAGAGCTCGACTCCGTTGTTACGCAGGTCGCCCGCGTTCCGGACGATCTGGGTGTACCCGGTGACGGAGGAGGATGGAACGCTGAAGATCTGGTCGTAGCTCGACTTCCGGTACACCGAGAGACTCGCGCGGGCTCGGCCGCCGAAGAGGCGCGCCTCCAGCCCGAACTCGTCCTCGATCGTCGACTCCGGCTTGAGCGTCGGATTGCCCAGCTCATCCGACGCGATGAACGACGCGATGCCGTCGAAAGGAAAGCGGATGGACGGTCCGCCGAACTGCTGCTGGTCGTTGTTGGCTCCCTTGGCGATGTTGCCGGTCCTGTAGCGGGTCGAGAGCGAATACGACGGCGCGTCTTTCCCTACCTTGGCTTTCGACACTCGCAACTTGAGGAAGTCGAGCCAGCCCGGTTGCCAGTTCAGCGCGTCCGTCACCGATATGGCGAGCGACGCCGAGGGATAGAAGTAGGAATTGGCGTTGGTGGGGAGTGTGGAGCTCCAGTCGTTGCGTCCCGTGAGCGTGAGGAACGCCCAGTCTCCGTAGTCCGCGGTGATCTGGGTGTAGGCGCCCAGTAGCCGGTACTGCGTCGGCAGATCCGCGTCCGTCTGCTGCGAGGCGAAGTTGGAGAGATTGAAGAAGCCCGGGATAACGATGTCGTCTCCTTCACCCTGGACGTAGCTCGCATTCTCCGAGAGGACGTTGCCACCTACGAGCGCGCTCACCGACACGCCGCTGCTCCACAGCGGTCGGCTGTCCATTATGAGCTGCAGATCGTTGTTGACCGTGGTGCGGGTGCTCTTGCGCTGAGTGGTCGAGCCCGAGGTCCGCCCCTCTGCGGTACGCCACGGCCGCTCGTCCTGGAAGCGCCCGTATTCACTGACATAGGTGTCCAGACCCAGGTTGTTCTGCAGATACAGCCCTGGGGCGATCGAGAACCTGAACTGCTGCGTGCCAATCCAGCGGTTGGTGTTCTCCTCGTTGCTCTCGTGGTCGAGCAGCCACTGGATGGAAGGCGAGCTGGTGCCCAGCATGATCGGCGTGCCGTCGGGTAAATAGCCGGTTCGAACGTCGGTCGTCGGCGGCATATTGATCAGCGCGTGGTCGACGCCGTTGTACGAATCGTCCGAGAAGTTGTTCTCGCTCCGGATGCGCTGGATGCTGGTGCTCGAGCTGAACCGCTTGCTCAATGTGAGGTTCACATGGGCGTTCATGTTGAGCCGGTCGAGCTTCTCGATCGGGTTGACGCCGCCCTGGTTCAGGTACGAGACGCCGAGCGTGTAGGCGCCGAAGTCGCCCATCCCACCGGAGGCACGGACCGAGCTGTTCGATGTCAGTGCCGTCTCGTAGAAGTCCGACCGCGCATCGCGGAAGCGTATGGGCCCCAGCGAATCGAACACGATCTGCGGGATGCTGTCGATGTTCGGCCCCCAGGAGTTCGTTGTCGCCGGGTTGGTGCCAGGGTAGCCTGGCTCGCACCATCCGCCCTGGCTCAGCAGCTTGCCGTTGCAGAAGTAGCCGTCCTGCCCCGCGGCCCAGTTGTTCGTGTAGCCTTCGATGATCGGCCGGTCGTAACGAAGCTCGGTGTTGAAGTTGAAGCGCAGCGGCTGGCCTGTCGCGCCCTGCTTCGTCTTGATGACTATCGCGCCGTTCGCAGCGCGCGATCCGTAAAGCGCGGTGGCCGCCGCGCCGCGGAGCACCGTGAGCTCCGAGACGTTCTCCATGTCGAGGTCCATCTGCCGGCTCCCCGCGGAGCCGGTACCCAGCGCGTTACTCGGGCTGTCGGTGTCGGTCGACACCGGCACGCCGTCGATGACGAAGAGCGGCTGGCCGGTTCCCGAGAAGGAGCTCTCGCCGCGAATCGTGATGCGCGCGGCGGCGCCCGGACGCCCACTGGCGCTCGTCACCGCCACACCCGCCGATTGCCCGGCCAGCGCCTGCATCATGGTGGGCTCGGGAATCTTCCCCAGCTGCTCCTGGCTGATCGACTGCACCGCGTAGCCGAGGCTCTTCTCCTTGCGCTCGATTCCGAGCGCCGTCACCACGACTGGCTGAACGGTGTAAGGGACCTCCTTCATCGCGATGTCGACGGTCGCGGTCTGGCCAGCAACCACCGTGACCGGCTGCTCCTGCGCCGCGAAGCCGAGCAGCTGTGCGCGCACGGTGTGCGCGCCCGCCGGCACGTTGCGGATCACGAAGCGGCCCTGCGCGTTGGTGCCGGTGCGCAGCTCCGTCCCCTTGATCAGCACCATCACATCGGAGAGCGGTGCCTTGCTGTCCACGTTCACGATCTGCCCGGCCACGGTCCCCACTGCCCCGCTAGCCGCTGCCGGCTGCTGTGCCGCCGCGGCAACGGCACAACACGCCATCGCCGTCATCGAGCACACGGTGCTGCGCACCCAGCGTCCAGTTGATGTCCAACTCCTCATTGGCTCTCTCCCGAGCAAACGGTCGACTGTTTGGCTACCACCAGACGTACGGAGGGTCATCGGGTCCATCGTAGAAGCTCGACTGCATCTGCTGCGACTCGTCCGGAAGCCGCTCGGTACTGCCCAGACTCAGCACATCTTCACGCTCGTTCCAACTCGGCGGCTGCACGCCGAGCAGCCACTGCACGAAGAAGTCGTTGCGCTTGCGGATGGCGTACTGCCCACCGGCTCCGTGTCCGCCGTTCGGGACCACGAGCAGATCGAAGAACTTCCCCGCCTGGATCAGCGCGTTGACCACCTGGTAGCCGGTGGCGGGATCGACGTTCGTGTCGAACTCTCCGATCACGAGCATCAGATGCCCCTTCAGCTTCCCCGCGTTGACGATGTTCGACGACGCCTCGTAGTGCGGACCGAGGGGCCATCCCATCCACTGCTCGTTCCACCAGATCTTGTCCATCCGGTTGTCGTGGCTCCCGGAGTTGGCGTAGGCGACCTTGTAGAACTCCGGGTGGAAGAGGAGCGCGCCCATGGCGTTCTGGCCGCCGGCCGAGGTGCCGTAGACCCCCACGCGAGTGACGTCGTACCAGGGGTGTTTGGCGGCGTACGCCTTGTGCCAGAGGATGCGATCGGGAAATCCGGCATCGGCCAGATCTTTCCACGCGACGTCGTGAAAGGCCTTCGACCTGTTGTTGGTACCCATCCCGTCGATCTGCACCACGATGAATCCCAGCTCCGCCAACGACTGCAGCGATACTCCGCCGCCCCACGTCTTGGGCACGAAGTTCCCCTGCGGGCCGGCGTAGATCTGCTCGATCACCGGATACTTCTTGTTGGGATCGAAGTGCATCGGGCGGACGACGATCCCCCAGATGTCGGTCTTCCCGTCGCGTCCCTTCGCGGAGAACACTTCGGGCGGACGCCAGCCAGTCGCGAGCTGCGCTGACATGTCGCCCTTCTCGAGCGGCGTGACGTGGCCATCGCTCAGGCGCCTGAGCTCGAGCACGGTCGGCAGGTCCACGCGCGAGTACATGTCGACGAAGTACCGGTGATCGGGCGACCAGAAGATCTGATGGTCTCCGTTCGCCTCGGTGTACCAGACGAGGCCCTTCCCGTCGAAGCCGATCCGGCCGTAGTGGATGAAGTACGGATCCTGCCCGGCGATCATCCCACTGGCGCGGAAGTAGATCTGCCGGCTGGCCACGTCGACGCTGTCGACGCCACGTACCACCCACTCTCCCTTCGTGACCTGATTCTTCACGCGGCCGGTGGCGCCGTCGTACAGGTAGACGTGATTCCAGCCGTCGCGCTCCGACATCCAGAGGACCTCGCGGCCGTCGTCGATGTCGTAGCGCCACTTCTTTCCGGTGTCCGAAGGTCTCCCCAACGGGCGGTACGGGAAGAACGTCTTCACCTCCTCCGACACCACCGCGCGCGGCGTTCCCGTCGCGGCGTCTACTTCGATTACGCGGTATACCTGATGTCCGCGCTGGTTGTACTCGAAGGTGAAAGCACGGCCGTCCTTCCTCCAGACGGCCTGCGAGATCTGGTAGGCGTTCGGGAAGAGTGCGTTGTCGACTAGCGTCTCCTTGCGCGCCGCCACATCGATGAGCACCGGCTGGATGAAGTCGAGCACATCACCCGGCTTGCGATAGAAGATCGACGTGTCCCGAGGCTGCAACTGATCGCGGGGCGACGTGAGGACGTAGTGCACCATCCGCGTGTAGCCAGGTCGCCGGCGATAGACGGCCAGTCGCTTCGAGTCGGGCGACCAGCGGATCGACATGAGCTCGTAGGCGTCGCCCTCCGAGCCATCGTATGTGAGGAGAGTGAAGTCCGGCGTCGACCCGCTTCCACCCACGCCCGCCAGCGACCTTCCACCGCCGTCCACCGGCCGGACGGCCACGTTGTAGTTCTGGATGAAGGCGATCGTCTTTCCGTCTGGCGAGAGACAGCCCATCTCGGCGTCGTCGCTCCCTCGCGCGCCGCCTCTCGCTCGCGTGCGACCGCGGCCGGCGGCGCGGCCATCCTGGCCCTCGGCAGCGGAGTCGCCCGCCGCGAGACACGCCGTAGACCGGGTTCGCGGGAGATCGTTCGAGGCATTCGGCCGGGCCGGCGCGCGCCGGCGGAAGAGGTTCCCGGTCTCTCGCGCCGCTCCGGCTCGCGTGCACTCGTACCGCGCGAGCGTGCAGCGCCAGTGCGAGTCGCCCGCATCTACCTCGACCACACCCTCCCCGCCCTCGGTGTACGAGAAGGCGTTGAACGGTAGCGTCAATCCGGTGTACTTGCCGCCCGATGCGCTCGAGAGAGCGGCGGCGAGGCGGGCGTGATCGAAGAGCGCGCGCTTCTCACCCGTCGTCGCATCGACAAGCACGAACTCGTCGCCACCCTTCACGGACTTCCGGTACCAGAAGCGAGTGGGCCCGATCCACGTCGGTGCCTGCGCGACATTCACCGTGAGATCGGAGAGTCGCCGGGTCACCGTGGCCGCACGCTGGTAGTCCGCCAGCGTGCCCTGCGCGCCGGCACCAACCGGCAGGATCATCACACTCGCCCACAGCACCGCACTACCGACGAAACCGCAACTTCGCATCACGACCCTCCTGATCTCAGATGACCGTATCTGGCTCCCGCCGAGCAGCGCTATCTACCTCCCCGACCCGGACGTGCGTGGGACCTGCGGCACGCATCTGGGCGTTGCGGAACGACGGCTACTGCCGGATCTCCTGGTTCCCGCCCGCGTGCTGTCGCCGCGAGCCGCAGCTTCGGCCAGGCGTTGCTGCTCGCGCACCCACCATTCGGGATTGCGCGCCTGGACCAGGCTATCCATCTGTGCCCGCGTGCGGTTGGCGACGTTCGCCCGCACGGGCAGGTATCTGTTTTCAGGGATGAGCCGTGAGATCAGCTCGTAGAGAATGGGGTCTTCCGCTTTCAGGCCGGCGCGCTCCCTGCCGCCGTTGCCGACGTACCACTCGACGCCGCCTGCCCAGTACTCATTGAACGTGTTGCCCGAGTAGCCGTCGGCGGTGCGCAGGCACGCGGCCTTCGCGTGCTTGTAGGCATCGACGATCTCCTGGAACCACGCCGGATCGAGATTGCCGATGCCGGAGCCCATGATCGAGTGCGAGAACTCGTGCACGCAGATGTTGGTGCCCCAGTATCTCGTGTGATAGAAGCCGAGCACGTTCTCCTCGGCGCAGCTCGTGAGCGTACCACCCATGCCGCGCGCGCGCGGATTCCAGTATCCCTCGGCGCTCATCGAGCCCAGGCCGCCCGGCTCGTAGTAGCGAGAGCGCTCTCCCGGTGTGAGGCGGGGATCGAGGTACTTGGGAACCTTCCAGTCGCGCTGCTCGGGGATGTCCATGGTGTACTCGGTTTCCGCCATGACCACGATGCGCGCGCCGTGCGCGATCATCGTATCGCGCACATTGGGGCGGTTGCCGAGCATGTAGTTCACCTGATCACGGACTATGGCCAGCGCGGCATCGGACACCCTGGCCGATCCGAGAATCGGGAAGCCGTTGGCGTCGGCGTACTTCTTATAGAAGGAGGTGTCGAGCTCGAAGCGCCGAACCAGCTCCGCCGGCGGCGCGGTCACGACATAGGCGAGGTAGTCATCGACTATGGCCCGAGGCCGATCGGCCGGGAGCTTCGGCGCGGCGAAGGGGCGCAACTCTGCTGGTGGCTTCCACCCCGGTGGCGCGCAGTCGGGGATGCGAGCGCGCGGAGGGTCGATGACGCCGGCCGGACGTGGCGACGCCGGCTCCTTCGTCAGCGTGTCGGAGGGAGAGCTCGGCCATGGACAATCCATGATGGCCGGGCGTTCGCGCGGCCGCGCGCTCGAGCGTGCGCGCGCTCCGTTCTGCTGCTCCGCCTGCGCCATCTCCGTGGCGGGCGGGCTGGCCGCTGGCGTCGCGGGCAGGCGGGGCTGCTGGCCGGTGTGTGCGCACGCCGCTGCTGCGAGCAAGCCGATGGCCACTCTGGACAGAGTTCCAGCACTGCGTACTGACCTGAGCACGTTCGTCTCCGGTCTCCGTGGGCAATTGGCTCGAGCAGCCCTCCGCGCTGCGCGGCGAGCGATCGGGTCTCGCGTGAGCCCGGGGGGTGGAGAGTGCTGCATCCAACATCCCGGATATTGTATACACGCGTAGGGAGACCATAGTACGGATGCCTGCTGTGGCTGTCAAGGCATGGTCCCACGACCTCGGGCCCGGATGTCGCCCCCGAGGGACGCGCCCCCGACGCGCGCGGGAGAGCCCTGTTGCATCTGAAAGACAATGGCGCTATTCTTTCAATTGATGACTACCCCCGTCCGGCGCCCCGCGCCCCGACCCGAGGCCGTACTCGCCACCGCCCTCCTCGCCGCCGCCGAGCGGCTGGGGCTCCGCGGCCGCGAGCTCGCGGCGGTGATCGGCACCAGCGAGGCTACCATCTCGCGACTCCGGTTCGCACGCGGGCTCGATCCGAAGAGCAAGGAGGGAGAGTTGGCGCTCCTCTTCCTGCGGGCGTACCGCTCGCTCGATGCGCTGGTGGGTGGCGACGACGCCAAGGCGCGCCTCTGGCTGCGCGCCGAGAACGAGCATCTGGACGGCATCCCGGCCGAGAGGATTCTTACAGTGGAGGGGCTGGTAGATGTCGTCCAGTATCTGGACGCGATGCGCGGGCGACTCTGAGATCCGCGATCTGCGGCTCGACCCGTGGCGCGCGGTCGAGGCGCAGCACCAGCTCTCCACGCGCAAGCTCGTGTCGAGCGCCGACGAGCAGATAGTTCTCGAGGAGCTCATCGACGGCGCGAAGCCGCCCGACCAGACCCACGGCCGCCGCCATTACCTCCTCTCCACGCCATTTCGCTACCCGCCGCTCAGGCATGGGACACGCTTCGGCACCCGGCTCGAGCGCGGCATCTGGTACGGATCCGAGACGCGCGAGACCGCGTTCGCGGACGTCGCGTACTACCGCTTCGTCTTCCGCGCCGGGACGCGCGCCGACCTCGGCGTGATCACCACGCCGCTCACCGTGTTTCGCGCGAAGGCAAGATCGCCGCACGGCGTGGATCTCACGGCGCCACCCTTCGACGCTTACCGCCGCACGATCGCCTCGCCCGTGCGCTACGACGCATCGCAGTCGCTCGGCGCCGCGATGCGCGCGGCGGGCGTGGAGCTGTTCAGGTATCCGTCGGCGCGCGACCCCGATGGCGGCGCGAACGTGGGGGTGTTCACCCCCGATGTATTCGGACGAGCGAAGCCGCGCGACCTCGAGACGTGGCAGTGCGTGGCGACGCCCGAGATGGTGGAGCTCACGAAGCGCGACTACTTCGGGCGCGAGGTGTTCACGTTCGAGCGAGGGGTTTTCCTGGTGGGAGGGGTGCTGCCGATGCCGGCGGTGTGAGGGGAAACGGTCACGAGCTGTGGCGGATGCTCCGTGGGATCTCCGCTACTCGCCAAAGAGTCGCACATCATCTCCACGGGAGATACAGGCCAAATAGTCTCCGGTTGGCGCTTTGTAGCTTCGCATGTCGGCGACGAAGCACACAGAGCAGATTGGGAGACCTTCTACACTCACCCATCCTCTCTCCCGACATCACTACCAGTCTGAACGGGGCTCAATTGTGACCGATAGCTTCGGGATACGCTCGAATCGCGCGCCGCGAGCGACCGTGTCCCTCGGGGTCGTCGGCTGGCAACGAACGGTTGAGCGGTTCAACGACTCCGGACTCGTTTGCCGGCCGCGCTCAAATGGGTACATACGAGCCATGTATCAGTGGCTTAACACCGTACCAACGCACGGTGTACCCAGCGATCCGACGTTTCGTCGCGCGGACCCTATAGTGACGCTCCTCGACGGGCAGATAATCGCGCGCCTTAAGCCACCTTATCGCCTCGTCCAAATACGCTACTCTATTAAGCTTGGCGCCGAGATGGTCTGCCCTGATGACTGGAACGTCAGGATGCTGTGCGTCAGCGTTACCGATCCACTCTCGCGTTGCGACGACAGCTGCGATGGAGTACCTCGAGTCGATACCCAGTACCTCTAGTAGCTGCGGTACCCCGTGTCGCATGGCGGCCACCAGCCGCTCCATTTGCTTCGTCCCTCTCTGTACTTCCTTGCGACGGTCCAGCACCTCACGAACGTCTGCAGGCGCCAGGAACCACTTTAGCTCGACGAGAAGACAGCACATACTCTTGTCGTCGATTACCGCTAGGTCTACGTCTGGGAGTTCAGGACGGCCAGGCACTCGTCCAAACCACGTACGAAATCGAGATGGCAGTGCAGTGGTTAACTCCGCACGCATCAGCGCTTCCTTCTCGCCCACGAGGCGACTGTACGCTGCTCGCTCCTCCGGAATGCGGTTGAGAAGTACCAACAGATTCCGCTCAAACGACAAATTGAGCCAAAGCTGCGGCATAATAACCGCTACATCGTTCGTCAGCAGAATGATCGGCTGCAGCGCCGGATCTGGTTGGATGAGACGGCGTGATCCATACCGCATGTCCCGTAGCACGGCGTCCACCGCCCCAGCCTCCGCTTCCGCATACCGGCAAGCGAACGCTCGAAGTTCCTCGCGACGCATCACGACTAGGCAGTCCACGACGCCGAGACCCAGGCATCCGGCGGCTGCGGCGTGCACGCGTGCCACGTGGCGGATAAAGGCGAGCGCAAAGATTACTCGTATCACACTTCGCGCATCACCCAGCGTATAGCGGGTAAACTCCCAGTTTACAGGAAGCGCAAAACGGGCGTCGACCTCTGGTCTTGTGCCGTCCAACGCGAGTCGGATAAGCGCTTCATCAGTACGCACGGTGAATCGCTCGCCCTGCACAGCAAGACGAGCACCGATGGCACGGGCAATGGGCTCTAGATCCAGCTGCCGCTGACTGCCGCTTCCCATTCTGCTTAGATGATTGTAGGCCTCGTACCGAACGTCGTCGAGAAGAGCATGTCGCGCGACTATTTCGTTTCCATCAAGGTACAGATCGATTGCGCCAGCTGATGCAAGTTTGAAGACCCTAGCTACTTCCTCATAATCGAATCCGAGCTCGAGAAGATCCCATGCTGGTTCGTAGTCGCATGAAGCGTAGCTATTTGGTATTGGCCCATCCGATACAGGAAGTTCACTAAGCCAGGCAATCGGATACCGAATCCCGTTGATAAGCATATCCGCCATTGCCGATTGGGTCTGCGGATTAGCACCGCGCAACCCAGGTATGGTTGCGCGATCATCGCCTGCTGCCAACAGATTCCACATTGCGACCGAGTAGGGCCTCCGCAACAGCGGATTCGCTTTATAACTGGCGTCGATCTGGCGCTCGACTTCGCGAACGTCGCTGGGGACTGGATCAGTCACTGGCAGCCGGGTACATGCTCCGCACGCGAAGGCGATGCTATGAATGAGGAATTAGGGGACGTTGTACTCAACCACGACCAAGTCTTCTGAGTGCGCCTCGTAACCACTCGAGTATAAGCGCACGATGCTCCTCGTCGAATCGACTCGGCGCGAATGGCAGCTGAGTTATGCGCAACCGGAGCCTTCGCGGCTGCACGAGGTCAGCGCTGAGCAACACGCTCACGAAGTCCAGATCCTTCTCCCTATAGGCGACCAGCTTACTCGCCGCAAGGTCATGCGCCTCGACGCACCTGCCGATCATCTGGTTCGTGTTCGCGTTCTGCACGAGGATGGCCCGTCGCTCCCACCCGATCGGCAATACAGCGGCTTCGATCGGCACACCGTGCACATAGAAACCGAACTGATGGTGGAAGGGGGAGTCCATTCCGAGCATTGCATCGATCAAATCCACGCTCGTCACCGAGTGCACGGGCGCAAGGTCCGCTTCGGAAGACTGGCGCAGTGCCTCTGGCGCCTCGGGGAACTGCCCGAGAATCGCCTGCGAGCCAAACACGTACACCTCCGTGTCATCGGCGACGTCGCACGCCGCGCGAATGGCATGCTCTAGTTGGTCGCGCGTCATATGGTCCTGTGTCTGTCTATTCGGCTGTGCTGTCGAACGCGGTCGCCTTCAGCCGGACTCGGTCCTCCGACGCCAGCAGCTTGACGAACGGCATACTCTGGCGGAGCCTCGTCATGCGCTCGCCTGGATCCACGAGAAGCATACGGAAGCGCCGTGGAGACGCATTACGGAGGAGGTGTGCCCACTCTTCCAGTTCGTGGCGCTCACCCGGGGACGCGCGCTCCAGCCGATGTTCGACTTGCTTAAGTGCGCGCTGGAGGATGCCGGGGTCACGTGCCACGTGATTTGCGAATGTGCGAGCGATGGCAAGCGCGCGAGCATCGTGATCGCCATGGCTCTGGATGCGATCCTCTCCTGCGAACCTTTCGCGGACCACCGGATGGAAGGCAGCGGGTGGTGTCCCGGCAAGCAGTATCGCGTTGAGGAGTTCAGGCACTTTTTCTCTCGAGCGTGCGGCAAGCTCGGAGCGGGTGAGCCCATGGATTTGGATCGTCACGTCGTATCGACGCTCTATCGGCGCGAACCTTTCGCGAAGCCCAGCAGTCAAGGCCGGAAGTCGCTCGGGTGCCGCAAGCAGGTAGCAGCTCAATGACTCACCGAGCCGGTCCGTCCCGCTAGCGATCGGCCCCTCGAGCCACACTGCGTTCGCATCAGGAAAGGTTCCGGCGGCTTCAATTAGCGCGTCGACAAACTCGGTAAACGATCTGGCCTCCGCTGCAAAGAGCGATTCTATGGCCGGCGCTAGCGGGTGAGCACGCTCCAGGCGCACCAGACGCTGCCGGCCGGCTCCGATGTACGACACGATGCCGGCCCGCTCGAGCAGATCCAACGATTTGTATATGCTGGTACGAGCCAGGGCCGCACGCCGCGCGAGCTCTCCAGCAGTCATCGGTTCACCCATGTCGGTGACTAGAACGCGCAACAAGCGCACGCTCGCCTCGGTTCCGAGGATCGCGTTCAGGGGGAATCTTCGGGCACTTTGTAGCGTCGCCGGCGGGCGCATACGGGATGACCTGGAGCTATCACGTAGTAGTGTGCAAATGTCTACTATAAACTACATACGTCCCCTATAACTGACAAGCGCTCCCATTCATTCCTGTCTCATTTGCGTCGATGACGCCGGCCGGGGATCAGGAGGCGGTGCCTAGCCACTCATCCGGCCCCCACATTCCCGGCTCCCGATTGATCGAACCCGCCGTGCTCCAGGAAGTGGAATGTCTGCGCGATGACTTCCGGAGCATTCATCATGAAAGTGTGACCGCGCGGCACCACGAGCAGATCGCGCATCCCATCCACCCGCGCGCGCGCGACGCTCACCTTTCCGTCGTTCGGGCCACCAAACAGCGACGCGGCCAGCGTGCGCCGCGACGCCGCGCCGGCGATGATTCCAAGCTCGCACGACACGGGTGGCAGCGCACCGAGGATGCCGCTCTCTCCCGTCCGGAGCTCCGCACCGGCGGGGCCCACCGCAAGCCGGAGCAGCGGCGTCCGAGAGAGCCAATCGGCCAACTCGCTCCCGAGGTTAGGCGGCGCGAGCATGACCACCCGCCCGATTCGCTCTGGCGCCACCCACCCTCCCGCCAGCGCCGCGCGGAGAACGATCCCACCCATCGAATGCGTCACCGCGTGCAACGGTCCGTCATCCGGTAGCGCAGCGAGGGCGAGCCCCACACGCTCGGCGTGCGCGAGAATCCCGGCGCGACGCGACGGGTAGCCGATGTTCCTGACCCGGTAGCCACGGCGCGCACCTTCGCTTGCGAGACGGTGCATCGAGCGCGCGGTGCGTCCGAGACCGTGCAACAGTACGAGAGTGCCGGGGGAAGACCGGGCCTGTTCTGGCATGGATGAAAGCTACTTGTTCATCGAGTGCAGGCCATCCACCCGCTGCACGGTACGCGCAGCTCACTGCACGAGGCCGGCCCTTCGCCGCGCGAGGACATCCCGCTCGAACAGCTCCCCGGTATGATGCGCGCCGTGTACCTCGACCCATCGATGCCCGCCACTTCGGAGCTCTTCCATGCGCACGATCATCTACCTGCTTTCCGCGCTGCTGGCCACTGCCCCTGTCATGGCGCAGGAGGCAGTCGCACCAGGCGATACATCTCTCCGCGCGGACCGCATCCGGCCGTTCACCGACACGCTCGTTCTCCTCAAGACTCCGCGTGACAGCACGCAACGACTTCTCGGTACGCTGGTCCGTAGCGTCGAGCGGACGCGGTGGAACGGCATGCCGATCCTTCGCGAAACGCAGCACTACGCTCTCGAGCACTGGGACGAAATCGACACGCTCGACGTGTCGGCAGCAACACTGGCTCCCCTCCGTGTAATCGAGATCAGCACGAAGAGCGGCCACGCGCTCGACTTCAGCGGCAAGCGCATGACCGGCACCGTCTGGTCCGCCGACTCCGGCAGGCGCGCCGTCGATGCGCCGCTCCCCGAGCCGTTCTTTCACGGCATGATGACCGAAGCGTTCATCGCCGCACTTCCGCTCGCTGAGGGAAGCACGATTCCTCTCTCGGTAGCGGAGACACCCGACCTCGACGTGCACACCGCCGAATTTCGAGTGACCGGGTCGGTAGTCCTGCAAACGGCGAAGGGGCCCGTGGACTGCTTCGTGGTCCGGGAGAGCGAGCGGACCACCGGATGGGTCTCGAAGGCCGACGGACATCTCATCCGGCTGCACTGGACGACGCCGGACGGGTCGGAGATCTGGAAGCTGCCCAAGCGCGACATGCCGTATCTCGACGGCGTCGACGCTACGTGAGATAGCTCGCCATGGAGGAGTACCACGTCCGCGATACTATCAATGGAGAGACACCCCACGCAGCGCGCGATGCGTCGTGCAGCTAGGCAAGGACTGTCGGAACTTCCGGCATCCGCCGATCCAGTTTGTTGGACGCTACTTCGCCTCAGAACACCGCTATGCCCTGCAATCCACTCGACGGCGCTCCCGCAGGCGTGTCCGGCCGCGGGGTCAGCGTGCCGTCGGAATCGATCATGAAAGTCGCGATCGTGCCGCTGCCCGCCTCGAGCGCGTACAGGAAGCGCGTGCCTGCATGGTCGAGATCGATCGGGCTGGCGCCTGCACCCGCGTCGCCCGTCGGTGCGCTCGGCGTGAGTGCCGCGAGATGCCCGCCGGCATCGACCGAGAAGCCCGCCACCGTATTGCTACCGGCGTTCGTGGTGTAGGCGAAGCGGCCGTCGCTCGTGATCGTCACCCAGCAGGCCGCGGTGCCGCCAGTGGAGATCGAAGCAGTGATCGGACTGAGCGCACCATCGTTGGCGAGCGCGTAGGAGGTGAGCGACCCCTGCGTCTCGGATACGATCGGTTGGTTGCGCGTGGTGATGTCGAAACCGAACGACGCGGATCCGTTGGCAGCGGTGACTACGGGCTCGCCGAGTCGGCCGTCGTGCCGCACGGGTAGGACTTCGAGCCGATTGCTGAGGCGCTCGGTGACTACCACGTAGCGGCCGTCGGGGGTGAAGCGGATGGCTGCAGCACCATTGGCACCGGTTGCAAGCGACCGCGCGCTGCCGGGGAGCGCTACGAGCCGCGCGCCACCAGTGACCCGGAACCCGCTAACGGTGTTGTCACCGGCATTCAGTGCATAGAGCAGATTGCCGTGCACCGCGATGCTGACCGGGCGCTCCCCGCCCGAGGATACCGTGCCCGCGAGCGCGAGTGCGCCGTCACTGCCGACGCGGAAGCTCGATAGCTGATCGCTCCCCGCGTCCACCGCGAACAGCGCGTCATGCCTCTCGTTCAGCACGACCGCGTACTGTGACTCGAGCGGATCTACGCCGCCGCCGGTCCCCAGTCCGCCCGTCGGAAAAGTGGCGATCGGCGTGAGAGATCCATCGGGGGAACGGTGGAAGGCGATCACGCCGTTGCCACTCACGGCGTTGGTCAGAGTGTAGACGGCGCCGGAACGATTGCTGGCATCTCCTCGCGAGATCGAAGCCGCGACCGAGCGGCTCGCGGCGGGTGACTCCGGCTCGGTCGCCCCATCGCTGCACGCGGCGACGGTGAGCGCAACCATCAAGATCGAGGTCCACGAAGGGGCAGTGGGGATCGGCGGTATGTCGCGGCTGGTATTCATGGCAGCTTGACTCTCCAGTGAAGTGTGCGAAGGGGCCGGAGCATGGGTACTCGCCGGCCGCGCTCTCTCGCGCGCGATGTCACGTAGCCACATCGCGGCACGGAGTTCCCGTCCCCGGTGCGCAGGTTCTGGCGGAGAGCTGGCCGACGACTCCGCCTGGAGCGGGTGGACAGTGCAGCGGGAACTCGGGGACAGTCGACTGGCTAGCTACCGTGCGGCATCGTTTCGAAAGCGGTGCTCTGGCTGACTTGACTCGCACCCGCTCACTCCCATGACATACCTCGGCAATGCAAGTCCCGAATACGGCCCGCGAAGTGCGGACGCTACTCTCCTCTCGCCACACCTCTCTCGCCTGGCGAGCAGCGCCGGCCCGCGCGCCGACACCGTCGCCGTCGCTGGGACGGCGATCGCACGCTACGGCGTCGCGCTCATCCTCCTCGCGATCGGACTCCTCAAGTTCACGCCGGCGGAAGCGGAAGGGATTCGCCCGCTCGTCTCGACAAGTCCCTTTCTGGCTTGGATGTACTCGGTCTGGAGCGTGCAGGCAGCATCGAGCGTGATCGGCGGCATCGAGATAGTGGCCGCGCTCGGCATCGCGCTGCGTCCGCTCTCAGCACGCGCCGCCCTGCTCGGGAGCGCGCTCGCGGTCGGAACGTTTCTGATTACATTGAGCTTCCTCGCGACCGCGCCCGGAATGTGGGACGCGATGCACGGATTCCCCGTCCTTGGCGGTGGAGGACAGTTCGTGGTGAAGGACATCGTTCTGCTCGGCGCTTCGCTCTGGTCGCTTGGAGAAGCCGGCACGGCTGTACTGCGCCGACGGGAGCGGTAGTGAGCTCGTTCGAGCGGCTGACCATGCCGCACCTCGCCGACGTCGCGCGCTTCGCGCTATCGCTGACCCGCGATAGCGCCCGCGCGGACGATCTCGTACAGGAGACCTACCTGCAGGCGCTGCGAGGGTGGCACACGTTCCGAGAGGGCGCCGATCCGAAGCGCTGGCTTCTCGCCGTGTGCCACAACACCTTCCTCCGCACTCTGCGCCACGAGTCGCGCTACGTCGAGGCGCCGTACGATGACCCCGAGCTGGATTCGCTGGCCACGGCCAGAGCGCACTGGGAGGCGCAACAATCCGGGGTCGCCGAAATGGCCGAGCGCATGGACCTGGCGCCCGCCATCGACCGCGCTCTCGCCACGCTCCCCGCATACTTCCGCGTCGCTGTGGTACTGGTGGATGTCGAGGGACAGAGCTACGAGGAAGCAGCGGAGATCCTCGGAATCGCGGTAGGTACCGTGCGATCGCGCCTCTTTCGTGGTCGACGGCTCCTGCAGGAGTTGCTCTTCGAGTACGCTCGCGATGCGGGGTTCGAGGCAGCTCGCCCCTCGCCGGTTCGAGCTCGGACGTCCGCGACCATCTCGCAGGTCGCTCCATCTTCCACCGACAGAGAAGCCAGATGACACGAGCCGCTACGCGTGGGGGCTCCGGTCCCGCCCCCATCGACTGCAAGACAGCCGTGCTGCGACTCTGGGACTACCTGGATGGTCGCCTGCCGGACATGGCCCGCGAGGAGGTCGAAGCGCACCTCGCCACCTGCGCGGTGTGCCCGCCGCACTTCACTTTCGCGCGCGAGATGCAGCGCGCACTCGCCGCGTCCGCACCACGGCGTATCGCCGCCGACGAGGAGGCCAGGTTGCGCGAGCGTGTGCGCAGCGCGCTCGCGCGGATGGGCAGGAGCGACGATTAATCGGATCCAGCGAGCGAATCCGCCCGCTGCTCGAGCCGCGCCAGCTCCCGGAGCTCCTCTTCGTTGAGATCCGAGATCGCCCAGCACGTCATCCCACCCCTCGTCCACGACAGCATGTGGTAGCCCTGGCGCGTCTGCACGGGCGGGCGCTGCGCACCGCCGTCGGTGTCCGCCGGCGACGGCCACACGTACACGCTGATCAGATGCTGCCGGCGCTGATACACGAGCACCGCCACCGCGCGGTTTCCGACGTAGTCCACCCGTCCTCCTATTAGAGGGAAGCCGGAATCGGAGAGGTCGTAGACCGGTGGCGAGTAGTCGAGGCGGCCGTTGAACCACGGCTTCACATTGTGCCGGTTGCTGGACGCCACATCGGTCAGGTGGCCGGGCATGAGCGAGCGCACGTGGCTCGCCAGCACATCGTGCGCGATTGCATCGCCGACCGACGCGGAGCGCTGCACGATGTCGCGTCCCGCGCTGCGGATCGCGACGATGTCGTAGGTGGTCGAGACTACCAGGAGCGCCGATGCCGCGAGCGCCACCAGCCTCCAGCGTCGCGCGCCCGTTGCGGCCGTGCGGGCATCTGTCTTCGATACCTCCCGCTGCTCTGCCGCGGGCTGCGAGCCGCGCCCGCCCTCGGCTCTCAGCGCGTTGCCGATCCGCGCCCGCAGCAGGTCCGGCGCACGGTAGGTGGGCAGCTCCCGGCGGAGCGTGTCACCCAGCGCGCGCTGGCGATCGTACCGCGAGCTGCACGCCGGGCACCCGGCGAGATGTGCTTTCACCGCCTGGCGGTCGAGCACGTCGAGCTCGTCGTCGATGTACGGAGCGAGTCGCTCCCGACACTCGGTGCATGTCAGGCCTGGCTCCTCGGGTCCAGTGTGCGCGCGCGGTTCGGGGCTCATGTCAGAGTGTCTCCGCTGACTCGTGGCCGAGCAGCTGCTGCAGCCGCTGGCGGGCACGCGAGAGCCGCGACATCACGGTGCCCAGCGGCACACCGGTGATCTCGCTGATCTCCCTGTACGACATCTGCTGGAGCTCACGGAGCACGATCACCTCACGAAACTCTTCCGGGAGGCGGTGGAGGGCCTCTTCCAGCGATTCCCGCGTCGCCGCGCGGAGCGCGGCCGCGTCGGCCGGCTCCGCATCCGTCTCATCGCTGTGAAGCTCCTCGTCGAAGACGACCGCGGAGCGATCGCGGACGCTGCGTCGATCGTGACGAAGCGAGTGGCAGCGATTCCGCACAATGGCGAGCAGCCACGAACGCGCGTCACCGCCACGGAAGCTGTCGAAGTACCGGAGTGCGCGCAGGAAGGCGTCCTGCACCGCGTCTTCCGCGTCGTGCGGGTCGCGCGTGAGATAGCGCGCCAGGGTGTATGCGGCGTCGAGGTGCGGCAGGATCACGGCCTCGAAGCTCACAAGCTCGGTCGACTCCAAGGGCGCCCTCGAACGTTGCGCACCGTCTCGCGCTTCGCGGTCATGCGCGGAGCGCTCCAGTATACGCGCGCGTCCATCCGTGTGCCATGGCATCGATGGAGTAGACCGCGTTTGCAGCTTGTTTATTCCCGGCGCCCGCTACGGCGAGCACGGCCGGCGGCGTGCCGTGCACGACCGGGAATAACCGCGGTGCATCTCCGGTACTGGTAGCCGCGAACCACAGCACACGAGATCCGTATCACGCCGGAGTACTTTCATGTCGAATTACATCACCGACGACCACAGCGACGACGGAATAGACCGTCGCGGCTTCCTCAAATGCATGGCATGGGCTGGAACAGGTATGCTCTGGAGCATAAGTGGGGGCGTGCTCAGCTCCGGCGCGCTCGGCCGCATAGGGAGCATCGGCTCCAGCGTGGCCGGCGACGATCTCTTCTTCGTCCAGATCAGCGACAGTCACATCGGCTTCAGCAAGGCGGCGAACCAGGACGTCACGGCCACACTCCAGGAAGCGATCGACCGCATCAACGCGCTGCCGCGCCGCCCCGCTTTCCTCGTCCACACCGGTGACATCTCGCAGCTCTCGAAGCCGGGCGAGTTCGACGCAGCGCAGAAGATCATCGCGACTGCCAGAAGCGATTCCGGCCACACCTTCTACGTACCGGGCGAGCACGACGTGCTGGGCGACAACGGAGCCGCGTACCTTCGGCGCTACGGGAAGGGCGCGACTGGCGGCGGTTGGTACTCCTTCGACCATCGCGGTGTACACTTCATCGCTCTCGTGAACGTGCTCGACCTGAAGCCCGGAGGACTCGGGAACCTCGGTCGCGAGCAGCTCGAGTGGCTAGAGCGCGATGTGAAGGGACTGCCCAGCAGCACGCCGATCGTCGTCTTCGCCCACGTTCCCCTGTGGAGTGTGTATCCGGAGTGGGGGTGGGGGACGGACGACGGTGCGCAGGCGCTGCTCTATCTACGCCGTTTCGGGTCCGTAACCGTTCTCAACGGCCATATCCACCAGGTCGTGCAGAAAGTCGAGGGGCACGTGCGCTTCCACACCGCCATGTCGACCGCTTTCCCGCAGCCGGCGCCGGGCACGGCGCCATCACCCGGGCCTCTGACCGTCCCCGCCGAGCAGCTCCGCAACTTCCTCGGCCTCACGAGCGTCACTGTCGTACCACGGCAGCATTCGCTGGCGCTCGTGGACTCGACCCTTTCCGGAGTCGCCGCCATGGCGGGCGATCATGCCATGCACGCAGAGGACGGCGGGCGGCGCGCACCGAGGCGCCTGTTGCCCGGTGAAATCGGCATAGACAATTTCAGCTTCGCGCCACGTGCAGCTGCGATAGTCGCCGGCCATCGGCTGACATGGACGAACCACGACGACGTACCGCACCAGATAGTCAGCACCGACGGGCGCTTCCCGCCCTCGCAGGTACTCGATACCGGGCAGAGCTACGAGCACGTCTTCGAAAAGTCCGGAGAGTATCCGTACTTCTGTTCCATACATCCGACGATGACGGGCAAGGTGGTCGTGAGCTGATGATCGCTCGACCCGGCCCGTCTCGACCAGCGAGAACCGAGCGTGCCGCTGGTCGTGTTCTCCAACACCCAGGCAACACTTTCGAGGAGAAGCGAACCATGATACACACGAACAGCGGCAGCAGGCATGCAGGTGCCGGCGCGACCGCGTTCACCGCGCTCCTGCTCCTGCTCGGCTGCGGCGGAGCCACCGACCCGTCCGACCACGAGACGCCTCCGACCGATCCGCGTACGATCGCGGCGACATCATCGCTGGCATTCCTGCCGGCGTCGCTCACGATCGCCGCCGGTGACACGGTCACCTTCGAGTTCGGCAGCGTCGCGCACGACGTGTTCTTCGACGCGCAGAGCGGCGCGCCCGACGACATAACTGGCTCCAACGCCAATGTCTCGATCAGACGCGTTTTCGCGACGGCGGGAACATACACGTATACCTGCCACATCCACCCGTTCATGCACGGCACGGTAGTCGTGCAGTCGCCGCCCGCGGGGGATGTGTCGATTAGCCATTGATGCCGATGGGAGCCGCGTAGCACCGCGTGCAGCACGATCCCCCGATGCCGTCTCGCCACGACGTCTCACGCCGCGCAGCACCGGGAGCCGTGCGAGCGCGGTGTCGACGAGCGCACGAATGAGCGTGCTGTCGGTCGGCATGAGGTGCCCGGTGCGCAGCCACACGAGCGATTTCGGCTCGCGCGCCGCGGCGTAGAGCGCCTCCACTGCCGAGCGCGGCATCTGCGGGTCGTCGATCCCGTTGACCATGACGAGCGGCCGCGGTGCGATGAGCGCCGCGTAGCGCTCGGGCTCCAGCTCGCGGAACGGACGCGTCGCCAGCCACGCGGCGGCATCACGCAACGCGCGCGGCCTGAGCGTGAGGTTGGCTGCCAGAACGCGATCCAGATCACCGGCGCCGTAGACCAGCACCACATTGCGGAACCGCGTGTCGAACGCCGCGGCGATGACCGCGAACGGCACCGCGAACGAGGTGGCGGCCATGGCCACGCGGGTGGAGTCGACATCCGCGCGGCCGGCGAGGTACGACGCGCCGAGTGAGAAGAGCGAAGGCACCTGCTCGGCGGCCTCGCGCAGCTGCCGGCCGTGGAAGAGAGCGTCCCCGAGATGGACCTCGAGGGGGAGCGCCGACGGATAGTCGAGCGAGAGCACGACGACGTCGCCGAACTCGCGCGGGAGATAGTCGACGGCCCGGCTGTCGAGCTCACGGCCGTCGTTCAGGAGAACCGCGGGATGAACGAGATGTGTAGCGCTCGTGTCGAGTTCGCGTCCGGGACGCAGCAGCTGGCCGGTCGCGACGATCCCCGCGTCGCTCGTCAGGCGAACACGATACGTCGCGTAGCGTCCGCGCATCCCGGTGAAAGTCGTCTCCGCCGACACGAGCTCGCCGCGCCTGATTCGATACTGCTCGAGCTCGTAGCGCGATCCCGCTCCCGACCGTGATGCCGGCGTGACAGTACACCCTGCGCAGACGAGTGCAAGCGCGACGATGATGTCGAGCCGGGCCGCGAATGTCACGGGAACCTCCATACGTCTTCTACACCGCGCTGCTCAGCACCTCCCCAGCCCCTCGTTCGTCAGCTCGATAGGATTTCCCCTCCATCCATCCCACGATGACCGGCAAAGTAGTCGCGAGTTGATCATCGCTCGCCCCGGACTGCCGTGACCAAACTCACCAGGCCCACCACGGGCTGTTAGTGTGACTCGTGGTGTTGGTGAGCTGAACCTCACCCGTCCCGTCGCTGTTGATGCGAACGAGCTGGAAGTGGCCGTCAATTAGCCGCATGAAAACCAGTCTGGTCCCGTCCGGGGACCAGCGCGCACCTTCATCCTGGTCAGCGTAGGTGGTGAGCCGGAAGCTGTTCGTCCCATCGGCGCTCACCAGGTACACGTCCATGTTGGCGCTCACCGTCGCTGTACAGGCGACGCGCGACCCATCCGGAGACCATGCCCCATATTGACACTCCGTGCCGAGCGAGTGGAGGCCCGTGCCGTCGACGTTCACGGTGTATCCCTGCCCGTTGCGCGAGAAGAGAATTCTCGATCCGTCGGGCGACCACGATGGCGAATCATCGTAGGTGAAGTCAGCCGTCTCCGGACTCACCTGGCGCAGGCCGGTACCATCGGCGTTGATGACGAAGATTCGGCCGTAGTCGCCGTACGGGCCTGGCAGCTCGCTGCGGAAAGCGAGCGCGGAGCCGTCCGGCGACCACACGGGATTGCCGTCGAAATTTCGCGGCGTCGGAAGCAGGCGTACGCCGGTGCCATCGGCGTTCATGATTCCGATTACATCGCTTGGTAGACTCAAGAACGCGATTTGCCGTCCATCGGCGGACACCGAAGGGTGGAGGTAGTCCAGCTGGTCCCAGGTGATGCGCTCCGGGTCGGATCCGTCCGGATCGATCGAGATCAATCGCGCGTGTTCGTCGATCCCGGTGGAGTAGACGATCCTGTCGTGCAACCGAGTTGGTACGCACCCCAGATGAAACGAAGCTCGCGTGGCCATTCCCACCGTTACATCGACAGTGACGCGCGTCGTGTCGGCGTGACAATTCCCGGCATAGTCGGACAGGGTGATGCTGTGCGACCCAGCCAGCACACTGTCGATCCTCACCGAATCGTTGGCGGCGACGGGCCGCGCGGAATGCTCGTCCACGGTGATGCTGTAGCCGTCCGAGTCGAGGTCGTGGCCCGTCGTCGGCGTAGCGACCACGATGGAGCCGACCTGCGGCTGTGGCGACGTGGAGTCGGATCCGCCGCAGGCGGCCAGGGCGATGGTGAGTGCGGCAAGTCCGGACAGGCGCATCGATGTCATCCTGACGTTCGGCAAATAGGGAGTTGGTTCGCGCCCAGGCGATGACGATGCACGGGAGCACGCGAGCGAGCGGCGAGCGCGCGCTTCGCTGGCGAATCAGGCTGTCGTGCTGGGCTTGGGGGCTTCTGTGGTCGGTGGGCGAGGATGGCGGGCAGCACCAGTCAAGCTACGGCCCCTGGCCGATACCGCAAGGTGTCCAGACACGCGCAGCGAAGCGGCGTGCGCGATGGGGCACTTCACGACGTCCCCAACACCTCCTCCAACTCCTCATCCGTAAGCTGAATCGGATTCCCCTGCATGCTGCTCGCCTTTCTTGCTTTCTCTGTCACGCGGCCGATGTCGGCCGCGTTCACTCCGTACGCGGCAAGCTTCGGGATCTCGAGATCGTCGACCAGCGCCCGCAGCCACGCAGCTCCGTCCTCGGCGCGCGCACCCGCTCTACCCGTGAGCGTCCGCGCTACTTCATCATAGCGCGCCAGTGCCGGCGAGTCGGGCGCGCGTGCACGGAGGGCGCGCACGTTGACGTCGACGACCGAGGGCAGCAGGCGCGCGCAGGCGGTGCCGTGAGGGATGGGGAACATCCCGCCGAGCGGCGCGGCGAAGCCGTGCACGGCGCCGAGCTTCGCGTTGGCGAGCGCCAGCCCGCCGCACAGACTCGCGATGGCCATGTCGCGCCGCGCCTCGACGTCGCTCCCGTTCCGGAACGCGCGCCTGAGCGCGCCCGCCGCGCGGCCCATCCCTTCTCGCGCCACGGCATCGGTGAAGGGATTGGCCTTCGGTGTGACGAATGGCTCTATGCACTGCGTCAACGCGTCCAGCCCCGTGCTCGCGGTGATCGCGGGTGGCACCGTGTAGGTGAGCACGGGATCTATCAGCGCAACGGTGGGAAGCATGAGCGGGCTGCGGAGACTCACCTTTACCTCCTTCTCCTCCACCATGAGCACCGCGTTCCGCGTGACCTCCGCACCAGTGCCCGCGGTAGTCGGGATGGCAATGAGTGGTGCGGGGCGCTCGGTGATCGGCCGCCCCTTTCCCACCACCTCGAGGTAGTCGAGGAGGGGATCGCGATTGGTGATGAGCGCTGCGATTGCCTTCGCGGCGTCGATCACGCTCCCGCCGCCGAGCGCGACGACCATGTCACACCTCTCGCTGCGCGCGTGCTCCGCTCCGCGCTGCACGAGCACGGTGGTGGGCTCGCCAGGAACCGTCACTCGAGTGGTCGCGACGCCGCTCGCCCTGAGCAGCTCGTGCAGCGGCTCAGCGCGACCGCTCTTTCCTTCCACCACCAGCGCACGCGTACCCAACCCGGCGGCGAGCGCACCAACTTCGGAGAGCCGCCCCTCGCCGAAGATGATCCGTGCGGGGAGCGCGAGCTCGAAGCTCAGCGCGGAAGCTCCCATGAGGACGCCTCCGGAAAGATCTCGTGGTATCGCACGCTCCGGCGCGGCTCCGCCATCATCGGCTCGACGGCATCGCGCCACGCCAGGTAGTGCGCTGTCGCCTTGTGACGTGCCGGATCATCGGCGGTACGGTAGATCTCGACAAGGACGAAGCGGGTTGGGTCGTCTTCCTGCCGTGCGACATCGAAGCGCACGACTCCCGGCTCGCGGATGCTGTTGCGCGCGTTCTCCAGAGTGGCGGCCTCGAAGTCTTCTATGGAATCGGACTTCACATGCACGTGGACGTGGACGATGATCATGGGCACCTCGAGGGATTCGAGACTCCCTGGCGGGATCGAAGCGAGCGAACCATCCAACGCTTCAACTTATTCCCTCTTCAACAGTGGACCCAGACCCGGTGTGTGGGGCGAGCTCGGAGAACGCTGATCACGAGCTCGCCCTAAAGCGTTTCGTCACGTCCGCTTCACGGCACGTGCATCGCCCCCACGCGACACGCCACCGTCTCCCCATGTGCCTTGGCCTTCCGTACCCACGAACGTCAGGTGGATCGGAATGGAAGTCGGGCCCATGACGCGATACGACAGCTCTCCACCGTTCATCACGATGTCGCGCACCTCGATCGTTTCGTCCTCGCCCACGGCACGTACCCGACCAGTGAGCCGACCGTCGGTGCGCGTGATCTCGAGGATCGCGTGTTGTGCGCGCCCGCCGACCATCGCAGTCGTCTCGTACACTCCGACCGGGTCGGTTGCCGGCGGCACCGCGTGAGCCGCCGCCACTCGGAGCTCGAGAATCGGCGCTACCGGTCCGACCCACATCCGACCGTGCTCGAGGTCCAGCGTCCAGACCGCACGCTCGATGAATCCGGCACTGAGTACGCCGTCATGGATCATGTCCGCCTTCATCATCACCGGGACGGTGGCATCCACTCCCGCGGCGAGCGGTAGGTGTAGATCCGCCCTCCGCGCCGTGCTGTCGCCCCCGAGCATCGCCACCGCATATGATGCGAGCAGCGTCGGCGCGCCGTTCTCCGAGTCCCACTCCAGCCAGAGCTCGGCGCCGTCCGGGGTACGCACTCCGACGAACGCGCCGAGCATCCCTCCGGCTTCCCCCGTCGCGAGCCGGACATCCACAGGCGTCATCGACCGTGCTCGGGCCTCCAGGCTCGCTGGCGTCTCGAGCACGAGGATGTCGTGCGCCAGATCGACCGTGAGCAGGCGCCCGCGGAACGACGCGAGTGAGATCATCCCGCGCACGGCTGGCGCGCGCGGACCCAGAATCCGACCGAGGTCCATCACGCCGACGTCGTCTGTCACCTCCAACGGCCCGACGCCGAGCGTCACGTTGGCGCACGTGCGCCCGGAGAGCGCCTCGCCGGTGAGCCGCACACCGAATTGCTTTCCTCCCGGAGTACATCCCAGAGCCGCCGAGTCGCGCGGCGAGATGACCGTCGTGCCGCCTCCGGTGTCGAACAGATAGTCGACCGTATCGTTGCCGACGCGCACACTGATCGTTCGCAGATGTCCGGCGTGCCGCTGGAGCGGGATCACGGTCGGCGCCGCGGCCGCGGTGCGCACCGCCGGTGGCACCGCCAGCTGCGCCGCCTGCGCTGGGAGGGTGGAAGCGGTTGCGGCAGCGAGAGCCAGCAAACCGGTGGATATCTGAGCGATCGTCATGGCGATGGGTAGCGAGATGGTCGAGACCCTATCGATGATCGGATGCCACCTTCGATCGGCGGGCGCGGGCCATCCGCGCCGCGTGCTCCGCCAACCGACAGCCGTGGCAAACTGATCACCGCTCCGCTCTGCTAGGACACATCGCGCACGGAGAGAGTTGCGCCTGCCGCGCCTCTTACCTGAGCAGCCGAACCGAGATCGCGTTGTCTCCGAGAGCGATGGCGTCCACTCCCCTTCGCCTTGAACCCCTTCACTGCGCCTGTAGAATCCGGTGACTCTACTTTGCAGTCGCCCGCGGCTGGCCGGCGCAGTACGAAAACCTTGTCGATTCGCGCCTCGTACGGACTGCTCCCCAGGTGGCCGTACCTGTCGGGGCCCCGGATGGTACCGCGCCAGCGGATGTACCATCGCGTGATTCCCTGCGACTCCTCGCCATCCGGCCAGGGCTCGGCCACGCTCCCGGGAGCGAAGTTGGCCCAGATGTACGTACCGGTGTCCCTGAGCGCCGAACGCGATGGGGGAATGCCTCCCCTTGGTCCAGGGCATGGGACGAAGCGGCTGGATTCGAAGGCGCCTTCGAAGAAGCCGCGGAACTCACCCGCGAAGTCGATGAAAGGGCGCTGATCGCACGCGCTGGCATCGACGCGCAGGTTGCGTGGACGGTTTCCCTCCGCTACGACCCTCAGATTCCCTTCCCACAGGAGATGCTCTGGCTCGATTGAAGTCGGAGAAGCGCAATACACACGCAATCTGTATCGTCCCGTCGGCACGGAATCGAAGGCGAAACGCCCGAGCGTGTCTCCGCGTGTATGGTACTCGTCGCCGAGTGAGACTCCCATACGCAGTACCGGCTTGCCACTTTCCCTATCGACAACCGTCCCCCGAGCCGAGCCACGCTCCTGTGCGGCCAGCGGAAAGGAAATAGCGAGGGCCAGTAGTGTGATGTAAAAGTGTATTCTGGTCATCGCCGACTCGTTCGCGCGCTTCAATGCTGTGCCTCGATCTCGATGACACTCGAGCGCCACTCGGCATCGAGCGCAACACGGAGCCCGTCGCTCGCGAGCTCCGCTCCGGTGGCGCGCCGGCTCGATGCTCCGTCCTGTACCACTCGATACACTACGTTCGGCACGAGCCCACGGAGATGAAAGTTCTGCGCCGGAGCGCCGCCCGCGAGACGGTACGCCATGATCACGCTACGCCGGCCGCCCCGCACCACATACTGCAGCGCCGCCCACCCGGTTGGAGCGTAGCGATCGGGGGGCGGGGTGAGATGATAGACGTCGGCCCCCGCGATGGTGCCGCGGATGCGCTTGTACAGCGCGATGTTCGCCGCGGCCCGCTCGCGCAGCGCCGCGTTCCACTCCCACACTCGGCTCGAGATGCCGAACTGCCCCGTGAATGGGACGCGGAACATGAAGTCCCACCATCCGGGCGCACTCGCCGGATCCACCTCGCCCTTGTCGGTGTCGCCCACCATCCAGTGGTTGCAGATCTCCGGCACGAACTGGAGCGTGCAGCCATAACCCAGCTCGACCGATGCTTCGGGATCCACGAAGTCGGAGAGCCAGCTCGTGTGCGCGTGAGCCATGACGCCCATGTCGAAGCGCAGTCCGCCGCTCGAACAGTTCTCGATGATGAGGTCGGGATGCGCCGCACGCACGCTGTCCAGCCACGAATAGTAGCTCGCCACATGGTCCGCGAGGCGGCGCCCGACGCGGTCGCCCGGGGCGGGATCGAATTGGTCGCCGATGTCGATGTTGTAATCGATCTTGATCCAATCCAGGTCGTATGCGCTCACCAGGCGGTCGATCGTAGCACTCGCCCACCGCCGGACCTCGGCCCTGGCGAAATCGAGCTGACAGCGATCCGCGGTGACGACCGGCTTCCCGGCGTACGATAGACACCAATCCGGATGATCGTGGAAGACGCGCGACTCGATGCCCACGTTCTCGATCTCGACCCAGAGCCCGAACTTCATCCCCTTCGCGTGCACGCGACGCGAGAGCTCCTCGAGTCCGTGCGGGAACTTGCGACGATCGGGCTGGTAGTCGCCGAGTGCCCTGCTCCAGTCTCCGCTCGTGAACCATCCGGAATCGAGGATGTATACCTCCACTCCCAGCGCCGCCGCGACGTCGGCCGAGCGGATCGTATTCTCGATGTTCACGTCGGGACCGAGCGCGTACCACGAATTGAACTGGACGAGGAGCGGCCGGTTGGCCTGTGATCGCGGAATCACGTAGTCGCGCTGGTAGCGGTGCATCTGGTTGGCCGCATCATCGAGATCGCCGGCCGACGCTGTCAGCGCCACGCGCGGCAGCGTGAACGTGTCGCCCGGCTGCAGCACGAGCGCTCCCCCGAAGTCGGGGCGAATTCCCATCGCCACGAGTACATCCTGATCAGGTGGCGGGCTGCTCCCCGTCCCGGGCTGCCGCTCCACGCGCGCCCACCAGTTGCCCGACCACGCGAGCTCGGCGATGTACTCGACGCCGAGATCTTCGTTGCGCAGCGAGAGCCAGGGAACGTACCCGTTGGTGGAGCGCCCGCGCGTCTGCTCGAAGCTGCGCGCGCCTGCGCGGACCGGCTCCGTAGCGATCTGCCGCTCCTGTCCCCAACTGCCGTACAGATAGCGCAACGTGTAGTCGCCCTCCGGCATCTCCCACGCGACGGACGGAGACGATTGCACGCGGATCGGTTTTCGTCCGCGATTGACGAGCGTGATCTCGCGTGTGAACACGCCGGTCTCGCCCCACGCCACGTAGCGCGCCTGCACCTCGAGCGGCAGCTCCGCGTGGCGCAGCGTGAGGCGGAGCTCCACGACGCCTGGCACTACGGTGCGCGTTTGCTGCGATACGAGATGGAGCGCGGGCGCCAGAGGCTTCCCGTCAGCTACGGCCGCCACTTCGTAACGCGGCTCTGACGACCTCGTCTTGCCCCACTCGGTCGCGCGCGAGGTGGGGCCGAAGTAGTCGAGCACGAGCACGTCATCGCGCTCGGCGAGCCGGTACACGTCCGATCCCGACGTCAGCGTCCAGCGGCGGGCGTCACGATCGTAGTCGACCCGCTGAGCCAGCGCCGGGGAGGCGCCGAGAGCCAGCGGCAGTACGATGGACGCGATCGCCCGGCTCCTCCTCATTCGACCGGTGCGAATCGCGAGGCAGTGCGGCACGAAGTGGAAGTCACTACGGCGAACCTCCTGCACGAGATGTCACCGAATAGTATCGACTTCCTCTCGAGGCCGCCCCACCTCACGCTCTACGATCGTGGCGCTAGGCGGCCTTGCCTTCGTACGCTGCCTCGAGCGCCGCGATGTCGAACTTCACCATCTTCAGCATCGCGTCGCTGAAGCGCCTGGCCCGCTCACGATCGGGATCCGCCATCATCTCGGCGAACCGCTCCGGTACGATCTGCCAGCTGACACCGTAGCGGTCCTTGAGCCACCCGCACGCCTCGGTAGTGCCCCCGCCCGCGAGCAACCCATCCCAGTACCGATCGAGCTCGGCCTGGTCCTCGCACAGCACCATGAGGGAAATGGCGTGGTTGAACTGGTCGAGCGGGCCCGCGCTCATCGCGGTGAAGTGCTGCCCGAATAGCTCGAACTCCACTACTTTCACCGAGCCCGGCGGGCCGCTAGGCGACTCGCTCGGGAGTGTCGTGACGCGCGTGACGCGCGAGTCCGGGAAGATGGACGCGTAGAAGTTCGCGGCCTCCTCTGCCTCGCTGGCGTACCAGAGGAAGGGAGTGATCTTCTGAATGGCCATGTCTGGTCTCCTTGTACTGAGGGTGAGATCGCGCGATGCGAGCGGTCATCCAGACGACGAGCGGCGCTGGACCGAATCGACACGGACTCGGCCTTTGCCTCTCATATAGTGATGATGTCCTGGTCGGTCAGGCAGCGCAGCCGGACTTCGGGATCTGATAATCGCAGCGGCACTGCTCCGGTGCACACGACATGGCGCCGCGACCCGCGCGCACGCAGCGCCAGCACTGGGCGAGGTCGTCCGTCGCTTCCGGCAGGCCGAGCACGCGCGAAGCGATCCTGCCGCCGCCCGGCGTGAGCCCCTTGAGCGCCGCGCGGCCGCTCGCGTCGAACGACAGCTCCGCCAGCGCGGCGAAGCCCGCCTTCCTGATGCCCGCGCCCGACGCGTGATTCTCCGGGGCGTAGGCGATCCAGAAGCGCTCCGCCTCGCGCGACTCGGTGCGCACGATCGCCTCGAGCAGCCGCGGGTAGACGCCCTGGCCGCGGTGCGTCGGCAGTGTGACGAAGTTCCACAGGTACCGCTCGCCAGTCGGGATGGCGAACGACGAGCCGAGCTCCCCGATGTCGGCGGTGCGGGTAGCGACCCACCCCCACGCGGCAGGCGCGCCGTCGCGCCACGCGACGTAGGCGCGATGGCCGGCGTCGAAGCGGCGCTGCATCTCCTCCTCGGTGCGCCCCTGCAGGGCAGCCATCACGGCCGCGCTCTCCTCTTGCCGGACGGCGAGGCCAGGCAGGGGCTGCAGCTGCGGCGCGGTGTCGTTGCGGTGACGGGCGGCGAAGGGCATGGCGGCATCCTCGAATGGGTGGCGCGTTCTCATGAACGCTGGCCGATGATACGGCCAACCACGGACGCCGTGCTTGAATGGAGGGGCTGACTTGCGGGGGGCCGCGCAGGTGAGCGGGCAGCGGCGGCCGTCACGACAGCTCGCAGGCGCTACGTCGCTGGCCCTGCGAGCTGTAACTGGCGAGTGTTGGCGCTGCGCCGGGTCCGTAGCCTACCACGATCCCTCGGTGACCGCAAAATCGATAGTGATGTCACCCGGCTCGCGACTGACGTACGTGACCGCGACTCGGTCGCCGTAGCGCTCGCGAAGCTGAGCGAGTAGAGGGAGCGGATCGTGATCGTTGTGGAACCGCATGGTATCGCCAGGAACCAGCGCGTCGAGCGCACCGAAGATCGCGGCGTGACGAAAGCGCTTGGCGATACCGCGCGCGTCGAAGTGATAGAGCTTGTCGGCCTGGAGGTGCAGATGGGGACTGGGCATTGGAATCGAGTAGGAGCTGATCAATGATCGCAGGATGCGCATGCAGTGAACCGCGTCTACGGCGCAGCGGTCGGGCAAGGCGAGTATCCGGCTGCACCTAGAAAGTTGCCAGCCAGCTTCGACGTGAGCAACGCCTGCACGCCATGACGGCCAGGCGGTGTCAACTCATGACGTGGCCAGACGCGCCACGCGGGTCAGGAGCGTGGCTCGCGACCGTGAAACGGCAAACTTCGGCGCGAGCCGATTGTCGACGCTGAATCGCCGGTTGGAAGGCGTGAGCAGCACGAAGAGATTCGCGGCGAGTATGGCGAGGTAGATCCGCGGACCTTCGGGCGTACGGCCTTGCGCGATCAGCAGGTTTGCCGACTGGAGCACGCCGAGGAGAGCGCCGGCTCTGGTGAATGCGCCGAGCACCAGCGATGCTCCGATCGTGACCTCGGTGATCCCGAGGAGCCAGCCGAAAAGATGGAAGTGCGGCACGACCACATCCTGCAGGAACGTTCGATAGAGGCCGACCGTCGGATACTTGATGCTTTGCTGGAAGGAGAACATCAGGCCTCGCGGGTCGTGCAGGCCGAAGTCCGGTGGAAGCTTCCAGTGCTGCTCGTACAGCCAGTATGATCCGACTGCGATGCGGGCCGCCGCGAAAAGCGCGGCGTAGCGTGACGAGCGATGCTGCGAGGCATCATGGGCGCGGTCGTGAGCCTGCCGGGTAGTCATCTCTCCCCTCCGTCATCGTGCGAGTCGCACCGAGCACACTAGCGCTCGGGCTTGTACCACTGGGACATCGTCTGGGCCGGTACTCCGAGACGATGCAGGAGCGTCATGATCCACACGGTGCCGATCGTCCTCACCCAGCCGTTCCCCAGGTGTCGCCGGGCGGAGGTAACCACCTCTTCTTCGAGCAGCGCCAGGCGGCCGTGAGATCGAAGGCGTGCGAGGATCTCCAGATCCTCCATGAGGCTCCAATCCATGAATCCGCCGACACACATGAACACGTCGCGGCGAACGAACAGAGCTTGATCGCCAAAAAACGTGTTCAGAAGAGAGGAGCGAAGGTTCACGAGGCTGGCCATGCTTCTCGCCAGCCGCCCTGGATGATCGAATCGGAGACGAAAGGCGCCGCCAATCACGCCCGCGTCCTGCAGCGCTCCCTCGATCGCCGTCGCAGCTCCCATGGGAGGGATCGTATCGGCGTGCAGAAAGAGGAGCACGTCGCCGGTGGCGATCGCGGCAGCATGATTGAGTGCGGCTCCGCGTGTCATCTCGAGAGTGAGCACGGTAGCGTAAGGTCTTGCGTTCGCGGCCGTCCTGTCCCGGCTGCATCCATCCGCGACGATGAGCTCGTACGGCGTCAGCGCTTCGACGGTACGGCGCAATGTGGCCTCGATTACCGCCTCTTCGTTGAAGGTCGGGACGATGACTGACAGCTTCACGGACGACTCTCTGGCATGATTAACGCCAGCAACGCGCCGGCGGATGCTGAATCATCGATCGCGACCGACACCGTTCCATCGTGCGCCGGAAGGAGTGTACCGATGAATGCGCAGCTCGCTGCGAGCGCTGCAGGTGACATTGCGCGAAGCGTGTTGGCGCCTGCCGCCGCCGACAACGACAAGCACGGGCGCTTCTCGACAGAGGCGATCGAGGAGCTTGGCAACGCGGGATTGCTCGGTCTGATGCTCCCGGCCGATGTCGGCGGGATGTCGCTCGGCCCGCGCGCGTTCGCCGACGTCGTCGCGACGCTCGCGGAGGTCGACGCCTCGGTCGCGATGGTGTTCCTCATGCATACGCTCGCGTCAGTGACCGTCGCTGCCGCGCCGCGGACTCCGGCCCTCGAGGGTGTGCTGAGGGCAATGGCGAGCGGTCGCCATCTGTCGACACTCGCGTTCAGCGAAGCAGGGTCGCGCAGCCACTTCTGGTCGCCGGTTTCGCGCGCCGAGCGTCTCGACGGCAAGGGCGCCCGCCTCTCCGCACGCAAGTCGTTCGTGACGAGCGCGGGCCATGCCCAGAGCTACGTCACATCCGCGCTGTCACCGGACGGCACGCGCGCGACCGATACGACGCTCTATCTCGTATTGGCCGACACCCAGGGTTTGACGGTGGCCGGCGCCTGGGATGGTCTGGGGCTGCGCGCCAACGCATCCGCGCCGATGGTTCTCGAGAGCTGTGTCGTCCCCGCCGACAGCCGCCTCACCGTGGACGGTGGCGGCTTCCAGGCGATGCTCGAGCTCATACTGCCTCTCTTCAATCTTGGACAGGCCGCCGTATCGCTCGGCCTCTGCCGCGCCGCCGTGGCAGCGACGGTCGCGCACCTCAAGGCTGCGAGGTTCGAACACATGGGTTCGGCCTCCCTCGGCGAAGCGCTCCCGACGTTGCGCGCGCAGCTTGCCACCATGCAGATCGAAACCGACGGCCTGCTCGCACGCATCGACGACGCGATCGATCACCTGGAGCAACCGGGGGAGCAGACCATGTTGCGAGTGCTCGAGGTGAAGGCGGCCGCCGGGGAGACCGCGATCGCGGTGACGTCGCTCGCCATGCGTACGTGCGGCGGCGCGGCGTTCTCGCGTCACACCGGCATCGAACGGTATTTCCGCGATGCACACGCAGGCGCCGTCATGGCGCCGACCAACGACGTCTTACGCGAATTCATTGGCAAGTCGCTGCTGGACCTGCCGTTGTTCTGAATGCGCAGGCCGATCCGCCGTGCACACAACAGAGGGAGGAAGAGCGTGACCCTTCGCACGATCTGGCTGGGCGCCGTGGCATACGACCCGAAGGTCGTTCCCATCTGGGAAGGGATGCGCCGGTACTTTCACGACGAGGCGCAGCTCGATGTCGAGGTAATCCTCTTTCAGACCTACGAGGCGCAGGTACAGGCGCTGCTCGCCGCGCGCGGCGACCCGGGACCACACATCGACATCGCGTGGAACACCAACCTGGCGTTCCTTCAGGCTCGCGAATGGAGCGCAAAGGCATGTCGACCCCTCGCCATGCGGGACACCGATCTTGGCTGGGCCACGCTGATCGTCGCGCCGTCCGGCGGTGCGCTGTCGTCGCTCGAGGACGTCCGGGGCCGAACGCTCGCGTTGGGAAGTCGCGACAGTGGCCACGCCGCCATCCTCCCCGTCTACTTCCTGGCGCAGCAGGAGCTGATCGAGGGACGCGACTACAGAACGCTGCGGATAAACACCGACGTCGGCAAACATGGCGATACCGGAACGAGCGAGGTCGATGTGCTCCGGGCGGTGCTCGATGGTCGAGCCGACGCGGGAGCGGTCGGGAGCCCGTTCTGGTCGGGCGCGCAAGGCCAGCAGCTCATTCCGTCGGGTGCTCTTTCCGTCGTGTGGACGTCACCGCCCTATTCGCATTGCATGTTCACGGCGCGCGCCGAACTCGAGCCGGAGATCGAGCAACGATTCACCGACGCACTCCTCGGCATGAGCATCGACAATCCGGTGCACCGCCCCACCCTGGAGGCCGAAGGATTGAAGCGGTGGATCGCTGCCGACTTGAATGGCTACGCAGCGCTCGAAGAGGCGTGCCGCGCACAAGGATTCTTCGATCGTCCGACCTAGGCGCAGTGGAACACGGATGCGAGGCGATCAGCGTGCGCACGCTCGATCGCCAGTTGCTGCCGAACGGCCTCGAAGGCGCCGGCCAGCGGAAATATCTCTCGCGTGACGAACATATCCGCGTCGTCGGCGCCCACTGGATGCCAGTAGATGCCATCGGCCGTGATCGTGATTTCTGGCACGAGATCGGCGCGTGACAGGGCGACACCGCTCTCCGCGGCGCCCCTGAGCGCGACACGCCTGACGACGCGATCCTGCGTCGCTATCTGCCTGTCATCGAGAAACGCCTTGAAGCGCTCCTCGTCCGCGTCGGTCGCCACTGTCGCGGCCAGGCGGACCCTGAATCCCTCCGCACGTGCCAGTTCGATCCCTTCGATGGCGCGCCGCCAGGCGCCCTTACCGCGATGCGCATCGTGCAGGGCGGGTTCGGGGCTATCGAGGCTGATCTGCAGCGTCACTCCGGAGCGCGGTAGCCGTTTGAGTGCAGCGACTCGCGATCCCCGAAAGAGCATGCCGTTGGTGAGTAGAGTGACCGGTGCGGCTTCAGCCAGTGCGATGACGATGTCGTCGATGTCATCCAGCAGGAATGGCTCGCCTCCGGTCACGAACAGCTCGCGCACGCCGAGCGGCGGTGCCTCGCGCGCAATGCGGCGAGCGCGCTCCAGACCGAGCTCGCGCCGCCGCGCAGTGGGGGACGAGCGCACGCAGCAGTAGTCGCAGTGCAGGTTGCAGTGAAAGTTGACGTACAGCCACAATCGCTCGCCGAGCGGTCGGGCGCGGTCGCCGTCGCTCGCCGCCGCTCCGTGACGGATCACCCAGCGTGTGCCGTCGTCGACGGTTGTTCGGTCGACTATCGCGTGTCCGGTGAAGCGTGACCAGGCATCGAGATCGGATTCCAGGGCGGCTGCATCGCGGCCAGTGACAGCTATCAGATCGCCGGCCGTCGTCTCTCTGAGCGCGGATAGCAGGTCCAGCAGCAACCCCGATGCGAATGTGCGATCGCCGGCGTTCACTTCGACGCGCGCGGCCAGTGCTGTGTGTGCCATGGTCGGTGTGATTTCGCCAGAAGGCCAAATTAGCTTCCATCTAACCTCTAGCCGACTCACCCCGCTGCGGCAATCGCGGAGGTCGACTACTTGCACCGGCGATCGGTAGCCCTCGCTTTCCACAGCGCACGTACCGCACCGCTGCCTCCGCCGAGAGACAGCGCAGATTCGAACGTTCGCTTTGCCTGAGGCGACGACGTGACGCACTCCGATCACGACCGTGTGCTGGCGATCATGGCCAAGGCTCCGCGTGCAGGCCACGTGAAGACGCGCCTCGCCTCGGCGTGCCCTCCCGCAGGAGTTCTCCCGCTGTACCGTGCGCTCATCGAGGATACCATTGCCCTGGCTCGCATGGTCGGCGTCAATATCGCAGTCGTTTGTCCGGCCGGCGACGCCGAGGAGGTGGGGGCATGGCTCCCGTCCGATGTGCGCGTCGTCTCGCAGCGCGGCGAAGGTCTGGCGGACGGTCTGGCGTCGGCGTTCGAGTTCCTCTGCGAGCCACCGCGCCGTGTCATCGCGTTCAACGGCGACGGTCCACATCTCCCGCCGGCTGTGCTCGAGACAGCCTTCGCCGCGCTCGCGGATCACGACCTGGTCTTCGGGCCGTGCGACGATGGCGGGTTTTACCTGGTGGGTGCCACGCGGACACATGCGGGGCTCTTCGATCCGTACGCGCTGGGCACGGGATCCGCGCTGGCGGCACTCATCGCGCAGACGCGGCGACTCGGCCTGTCGTCAACCGTCACCGCCACGCACTATGATGTGGATGTCCCAGCGGATCTCGCCCGCCTCGCCAGTGAGCTGCTGACCTGGCCCGAGCGTGCGCCGCGTACCGCCGCGCTGCTAGCGCTGTGGCCACCCACACCTTCCCTGGCCCGCGCGCCTACTCGTAGCGCAGCGCGTTGAGCGGGTCCACCCGGCTCGCTCGTCGCGCCGGCCACCACACGGCAATCAGCGCCACGATAGTGAGGAGCAGCGGCACACTCACGAGCACCAGCGGGTCCCACGGGGCGACGCCGAAGAGGAAAGTCGAGATGAGGCGTGTGAGCCCGAACGAAGCCGCGACGCCGATCACCACGCCCACCAGCACGAGCCGCATTCCCTGCACGACGACCATGTTCTTGACGCGTGAGCCCTCGGCACCGAGCGCGAGACGGATTCCGATCTCCTGGGTGCGCTGCTCCACGGTGTATGCCATGAGACCATAGATACCGATCGTCGCGAGCACGAGCGCCGATGCGGCGAATACCGTCATCACCCACATGTTGAAGCGCTGGCGCGACGTCGAGGTGCGCACCACATCGTTCATCGATGTGATACTCGATACGGGGAGCCCGGTAGCCTGACGGAGCTGCTCCTCGATCGCCTTGCTGAGAGCGAGTGGCTCCGTTCGGGTGCGCACCACCCACGCCATCGGTGAGAGGCGAGTATTGAGCGCGTTCACCGCGTCGGGGATCTGCGCCTGCGGCACGAACATCTGCGGTTGCGGATCGTTGTTGAGCCCACCATCCCGGGTGTCGCCCACGACCCCGATGATCTCGCGCTCCCGTTCGGTCTCGAATGGCTTCATCACGCCGCGGCCGATGGTGATGTGCGCGCCGATCGCGTTGCCGTCCGGCCAGAACTCCCTGACCATCGCCTCGTTGACGATGACCACGGGGGTACCGTTCGCATCATCGCGATCGGTGAACGTCCTGCCGCGCTTGACGGGGATCCTGAACACCTCGAAGTAGCCTGGCGATACGGTCGTCCACGCGGCGCCACCGCTGTACGGTCCGTTGGTGAGCGGCCGGCCGGCGATCGTGAACGGCAGGCCATAGCCGCCCTGCAGCGGCACGCAGCAGGTAGCGCTCGCGAGCTCGACGCCCGGGATGGTCTCCACGCGCTGGACGCCGTCGCGAATGGCCTGCTCCACCGCCATCGAGCTGGTGAATCGCTGCTCGCCGAACGACATGCGCATGGTGAGCACGTTGCGCGCGTCGAATCCCGGGTCCACGCGGCCGAGCGCGACCGCCGTGCGGATGAGCAGCGCCGACCCCACGAGCAGGACGAGAGCAAGGGCGATCTCGGTGACGATGAGCACGGAGCGGGCTCTGTTCTGGCGGAACCCCGAGCCGGAGCGCGCGCTTCCCTCCTTGAACGTCGCGGCGAGATCGGTCCGCGCACTGGTGAGCGCGGGGATGAGACCGAACAGGATTCCCGTGAGCAGCGACACGACGAGGGTGAACAGGAGCACCCTCCAATCGAGCCCCACCATCGACCCATCCTGCCCTACGCGCGGGAGTCGGGCCGTGTTCACTGCGAGCAGCGCTCTGATCCCGACCGCACCGAGTGCGAGTCCGAGTACGCCGCCCGTCAGCGAGAGAACGACGCTCTCCGTGAGCAGCTGCCTGATGATCCGGCCGCGTGATCCGCCCAGCGCCGTGCGGATGGCGATCTCGCGCTTGCGACCCGCGGCCTGCGCGAGGAGCAGGTTGGCAACGTTCGCGCAGGCGATCAGCAGCACGAAGCCCACCGCACCGAGGAGCACGTACAGCGATTTGCGCACGTTCGCGACGAGCGCCTCGCCCATCGGCACGACGTAGAAGGCATTGTTCTCGCCGATGGCGTTCGGGAAGGTCGCCCTGAATTCTTTCGTCGAGCGCTCGAGCTCCGCGTTTGCCCGAGCGAGGGCGACACCTGGCTTCAGCCGCCCCGCGACGTTGAAGTAGTGGGCGTGATCGGTGCTGTTTGGATCGAGCTGGAAGGGAACCAGAACGTCGGGCGTATCACCGAAGTCGCTGAACGAGAAGTCGCCGAGGACGCCGACCACCGTGTACGGATCGCCGCCGAGGGAGATCGACTTGCCGACGATCTGCGGATCGCTCGCGAATCGGCGTTCCCAGAGCGACTTGCTGATGACGACGTAGTGCCCCGCATTGGGGAGATCTTCCTCGTTCGTAAAGGTGCGCCCGAGGACGGTGCGCGCGCCGAACAGCCGAAAGAAGCTGGCGGACACCTGCGCCGACTTGAGCTGCTCGGGGAACTCTCCGCCCGTGAAGTTCATGAAGCCAGTCGTGAACGCCGAGGCATCCTGGACCACGCTCGTCTGGCGGCGCCAATGCGCGAACTTCGCGGGCGACGCTCCGAGCCCCTGGCCCTGGGGCGACTTCACTCCGAAGAGCACCAACTGGTCTGGCGCGGGATACGGTAGGGGTCGCAGGAGCACCGCGTTCACCACCGAGAAGATCGCGGTGTTTGCGCCGATCCCGAGCGCGAGCGCGGCCACGGCGGCGAAGGTGAACGCCGGGCTCTTGCGGAACATCCGCGCGGCGTGGTTGAGATCCTTGAGGAGCGTCTCGGTCATCGGCGGAGGTCCGGTGGGGAGTGAGCGAGCGCGTGACGTCAGGGCAACTGCGTGCGCCCCGCCAGATCCCGATGGGCGCCAGGGGGCGGCGACGCGATGAGAATACCTACGGAGCGGCGAGGAATTTGTGCCGGACGACCGGGAGCACCCACCGGCGTCTCCCTGGCGGGGAGAATATCAGCCCGTCCGCGCTGTTGGTCGAGATACTGATGTCGGCTCCGTCGCCTCGCTCGCTACCCATCGGGAAACAGCTCGTCGAACCGGTCACGCATGAGCCGCATGAAGCTCACCTCGCGGCGCGTGAGCGCTCGGGCGGTTCGTGGCCGGCACGACCTAACTCCTCCGAGCGCTCCTCACACCATTCGCGGTGGAACGTGGCGGAGTCGACGAACGCCTCCGCTACATCTTCCGCCACGTCTTCCGGACGCCAGCGTCGGGTGGCTGCGAGGACTTCATCGGCAGTGAACGGGAACTCGTCAGGTATGAGTGGGGTGCCCACCGTGGTCTCCGCGCGCTCGGTAGTCCACCTTTATCGTCCGTCTGCGGAAGCGAACAGTGCTCGGCGTAGCAACACGGTGCAAGTAGCCTGTACGGCCGTCCACCAGGGTCGCGGGAACACCAGTGAGATTCCACCTGCTTGTCCCTGTCCCTGCACTTGCCATGGGCTGTTCTCAGTCCGGAGCTGTCGTGACGGACACTCGTGTCGATCTCGGCCCGCGCTGACCCAGGCTCACGCCCGAGGAATCACTCGAGGCGCACCGATAGCTACTGTACCAAGCCCAGTACGCCGGCGTTGAAGAGACGATTGGTGACGGTCACGCTCGTCGAGAAGAATGGACTCGCGTCCAGCTGAATTCTGTCGGCCGCCGTTAGGAACGTGTTCGGGTAGTACAGATAACCCAGGTACATGAGTGACGCGCAGTCGCCCGCGGTATCGCCGTCGACGCACCCCGGCGGGTGCGGCAGCCCGAGCGCGTGGCCCAACTCGTGACCCAGGCCGCCCACCCAGCGCGCGATGGTGTAGCCCCCAGTGTCCTCGCCGGAGATCCCGAGTACATCGTTCTCACCGAGCAAGGCTACGCCGGGCGCCCCGCCTTGACCGTCCGTCACCACTGGAAGGTAGATGTTCCAGATATCGGTCTGACTGAAGAAGCCTCCTCCCAGAGCCGCGAACACCTCACTGGTAGCGCGCGTCCAGCTGCTGGTCGCGAAATACGACGCCGGATGGGTGCTATGTAGTACGGTGATCAGCGGGAAGCCGATCGAGAACGTCTTGCCATTGTCCAGGTCGCGCTGATACCAGATCTGCAGGTGGCGGATGGCGTGGTCCATGCCGAGCGCCACACGCGGGTCGTACTCGACGTCCGACGGAAGTAGATAGACCATGTGCACGGTGGGACCGTGGTTGGCTACCTCGAGCGGCACCACGATGGTCTGACCCGCTTCCTCCCCGCTGGCCGTGATCCTCGCATCGTAGTGGCCGGTTATCGTCGTGGGCGCCACTTCCACGTCGAGGAATACGATAGCACGGAAGCCGTCCTGCAACTCGATCGGCGACGCATCGAGCTGTCGGATCACGACGCCTGCCGGCAGCTGCTCGCCGCGAACGGTAACGGTTCCACTGAATGACGGTGGCGCAGACAGCATGCAGGAGATCGTCCCCACACTTCCCTGCTCGAGGCGGATCGGGGATGGGTCGCAGCTCAGATTGAGCTCCGCGACGTGGCCCACTACCCTCACCCGGGCCGACCCGCTCGTGCCCTGGCTCGAGGCACTGATGGTGACGGTACCTGTGGCGATGCCGCTCACCAAACCACTCGCATCGACCTGGGCGATCGTCGAATCCGAGCTCTTCCACCTGATGTGCGCCTGCTCGAGTGCATCTCCGTTTCGATTCGAGAGCGTCGCCGTCAGGTGCACTGTCTCGCCAACTGGAACGTCGGAGGAATCCGGAGAGAGGGTGATCTCGGTGACATGCCGCGGGTGCACGACGCTGGCGCCTGCGCGGGAGTCCGCTCCTCCCACACCATCGGTCGTCGCTGTCTTGTTGGCTGCGGCCTCGATGGGAGCTGTGGTGTCTCTCGAGCACTGCAAGAGGATGAGGCACGACAAGGCCAGACCTATGACCCCTGAGCACATTTTCCGGAAGTCGAGGCGACGCATGGTGCCCTCCCTGGTCACTGGTTCCGAGTCAGCTCATTCTGAAAAACTGCGCCGGTGTGCGCCAAAGCCTTGGTCGCTGTGCGGCGGCCGTGTCGTGTCCTACTTGCCGAGCAAAATCGCGTAGCCGCTCTCTCTACTGAGTGTTTCGCTCCGGAACGATCCGCTGCATCGCAGTAGCAGAAAGTATGAGCACCCAACGACTTGAGATGGGTCGTTCGGCCTACGTCGCGTTGGGGGCCTCTCTGGCGCGTCCCGCCCGTCGGCCGCCAGCTGTCACGACGATGAAGCGGTCCGTGTGCCCCGATGCGCCGAACACCACGGTCGGGCGTGACTCATGGCGTCGTCACCGGAAGCTCGACCCGAGTTCTGCATGACGTCCTGTATCAGCCAGGATCGGCGTACACGACCTGTGTGCCACGCATCGCGGCTCCGCCGAAGATCGCTCAGCCGGCAGTTCCTAGCTTGGTAATTGCAGCGCCCCAACGGGCGCTCTCGTCGGATCGAGCTCGATACCACCGCAGCAACCCGCCAGCCGTATCTCATCCGTTGGACCACCTGTCAACACGCGCCTGGAATGCGCGATCGGCTGCGCTCTCGTGCAGACAACCGTCGGCCCTTACGGTCTCTCCTATCGCGCCGCCGTACGCGTGCTTCGCCCCGCCCACTGACGCCGATCGCCTCCGTCCGCACGAGCTGAGCCCGGGCACCATCTTCGGCCTGGAGATTCGCCAGCGACCGTGCTCGGTCGAGTCGCTCAGGCAGGAGCTGCACCGCATCCGTCGTCGATTCCCCGCCGTGCCTATAGTGCTCCACATCTCTCAGCCACTCGATCCAGAGACTGTGCATCTCACGCAGCTAGCGACTCAGCTACACGTGCGTGGCGCAATCGTGGATCCTGAACCGGTTGGCCAGACGCTGCGTCAGCTCCTGACCGATCCGGTCGATCTCGCCGCGGACGTCGAAGAGTGGCTCTCGATCCGCGGACCGAGGCTCCCGCCGGCGGTTTCCCACCTCGTAGGGCAGACCTTCCGTCTCGCGCCGGACCGGACCGAAGTGCGCGCGCTGCTCGGAGTGGTCGGCGAATCGGCACGGACCGCGCGTACCCGGTGCCGAAAGCTCGGGCTCCCACCACCCGCCGGATGGTTACGGGTCGCGCGTGCCGTGCACGCGGCGTTGTGTCTGCAGCGGGCCCCAGCCACGCCGCTACTCGAGGCCGCGATGCGCCTCGGATACAGTGATCATTCCGCGCTGAGTCATCAGCTTCTTCGACTGTTCGGTGTGCGCACCGAGATCGTTCGCCGTAATCTCGGGTGGGAGTGGCTGCTCGATGCCTGGCTCGTGCGCTGGTCCACGTGTGTAGCAGCACCGCGCGGCCGCGGCCACCCCTGCGTGTGACCGGGGTGGCATTTCTTGTCCATTGGTCACATCGCAGCCGGACCAGACTTCCGCAAGATTTCTGCACTCACGCGCCCCCCGTCCCGACCGAGGATGCGGAAACGTGAGCGGCCCGCACGATGCGGCGAAGTGTGCACGAAAGGTCTCCGCCGCGAGGAGGTCGGAACATGGCTGCTGCCAGAAAGAAGAGCGCCGGCGGCGGGCGACGGGGAAGGCCGCGCGAACCCGAGCCCGAGCGCCTGAGAGTCAGGCAGGGTGATCGCCGGTCGACGGAGGATACGAGAATGGGCACTAGACGGGCGCTCGTCATCGGCATCGACGATTATGGCGGACCGCCTAACGACCTGCCGAGCTGCGGGAACGACGCCGATGCTGTGGGACAGCTCCTTCAGACCACTTACGGCTTCACGGAGGTACGCGCGTTGCGCGACAGCGAGGCGACGGCCGCGCGGGTCGACGACGCGCTGGAGTGGCTGCTCGCGGATGGTGCTCCGGCGGATCGCTTTGTCCTGTACTTCTCCGGCCACGGCTACACCAAGCTCGAGGACGGCGCCCTCGAGGAGTTCCTCGTCCTGCACGACGACCTCCTCGATGACCGGAGGCTCGTGACGAGAGCGCAGGACCTCCCGCCGGGCGTGCTCACGGTGATTCTCGACGCGGGCTTCTCCGGCGGTCCGGAGGCGTTGATTCTCGAGCCCACCGGCGCGACGCCCGAGGTCGAGTTGGCGCGGGTCAAGTCGTGGCAGCCGCCGCCGGAGGCGGCCGCACGAGACCAGGCGCTCAGCGGCGGAGGCTCGCAGCGGATCTCGGCCTATCGCCGCTTCGGCTGTTCTCCCACTACCTCGCGCGCGGCGATCGCACAGCTGTTCGCCGGCGCGCCCGGCGCCACGAGGATGCCGCTGGCGCCGCTCGGCATGCAGTTCTCCGGCATGCCGTCATTCGGCACCGCATGGCCAAGCACCCCAGCCACGTGGGCAAGCGACGAGGGCGGGCAGCTAGAGCTCGACGGTTTGCTGATCACCGCATGCCAGGAAACGGAGACCGCCCTCGCGAGCACTTCCGGCACCGAAGGTCTCTCTGCCTTCACCTATTCGCTGCTCAAGGCGGCGGAGCAGGTAGGGCCAACGGCGTCGGTAATGGAAGTGCTGGCCGCGACCGATACCAACCTCAAAGCGAACGGCTTCCGCCAGACTCCCCTCGTCCTCGAGCGCCCGCTCCCCGGCGACCTCAAGCTCCGTCGCTTCCTGACGCTGGAGTCCACGATGGCCCGTGGTGATGTGCTCGCGCTCCTCTCCGACCCGCAGTTCTGGGAAACCGTTCTATCGACGATGGTGCCTCATCGCAATCCATTAGGAGCCGTATCTACACAGGAGGTTCGTCCCATGGCGACCATGTACCAGACTCCACAAAGCACTTATCAGACGCCGCTCGGCGGCTTCCAGCAGGGCCTGGGAACCGCGCAGCAGCCCTCGCCCGAGGATATCCAGCGAATCGCGCCCGTGTTGGGCCCGATACTGGCCAACGTGCTGCCCGCCGTGCTGGCGCCGATAATAAGCAACATCTACGGGCAGCAGAGACTGAACCCTATCGGGGGCTTCGGAGGCGCCTTCCAGCCTACGTTCGGCGCGGCCGGGATACAGCAGACATCGCCTGAAGACGTGCAAAAATTACTGCCCGTCCTGGGCCCGGTCCTCGCCAACGTTCTCCCGGCCGTCGTGCCGCAGATCGTGCACAGCATCGTCACGCAGCAGCGCGGAGGCCTGCCGTGGGGTGGGCAGCAGATCGGTGGGCAGCAGTTCGGCCTCGGTCCGCAAGGTCCGTTCGGTCAGCCGGGTATCTTCGGCTCGCCGGATCTCACGCAGTCCATCACGCAGAGCGTACACGAAGCGCTGCACCGGATCGGTGGGCAGTCACCCATGATGGGAGGACGCTTCTGAGCGCGCCCTCTCCCTGATACTACGTGCCTCGGCGGGGGATGAGCGCCTCGCGCGGTTCTCACTTGCCGAGCAGGCCGAATGGATCCCCGCTCGCGCGGGGATGACGTACTCCAGTGTCATCCCCGCGCGAGCGGGGATCCAGGGTTTGGTGGACCCAAACGACAAATGACCGAGCCCCCGCCGAACGAGGTCCGGCCGGCGGCGCACCTGCACTCTCGCGGGAGCGTGTGGACGCCCGGTTTCGCGGCGCCATCAGAGACGCGTCAGAGACGCCGAAATGCCAACCCCGTAGTCACGCTGACGGCGGCAGTGACCGCGACCGTGGTCGCCACGACCACCGTCGCCGCGGCACGCCGCGCATCCTCGGCGTGAGCTCGAGGCGTCACGTCGGCCGGGGTGGTAGTAGCGCGCTTCCGGAAGACGAGCTCGTCGTCCGCGGCCCCCCGTTCGACTTCGACGAGGTCGCCAGATTGCACCTGCCCGGTCGCCACCAGGCGCGCGAGCGGGGAGACGATGAGACGTTCGATGGCGCGCTTCAGATGGCGTGCGCCGTAGCGGCGATCCGTGCCCTCGCGCAGCAGCAGCTCCTTCGCCGCGTCACCGCACAGGAACCGGAACCTGGTCTCGCCGGTGCACAGGATGCGGTCCTGAACGGCCTTCAACTCCACGTCGAGGATCCGGCGCAGGTCAGGATCCCCGAGCGGCCGGAAGACGACCGTCCTGTCGATGCGGTTCATGAACTCGGGCGAGAAGGCGCGTCTCGCCGCCTCGATCGCGGTGCGCCGGAGTCGCTCTTCCCATTCGGCCTCCTCGTCCGGTGAGCGCACCGCGGCCGAGGCGAAGCCGATGCCGCCCGAGATCATCTCCGCGATCTCCTGCGCGCCCAGGTTCGATGTCATCACGACGATGGTGCGTGAGAAGTCCACCCGCCGGTTGTCGCCGAGCGTGAGCGTAGCCCGGTCGAGCACGCCCAGCAGCATCTGCCAAAGCGCTGGAGAGGCTTTCTCGATCTCGTCGATGAGCAGGATGGCGAGCTTGCGCCCAGCGCTCCGGAAGCGATCGAGGTTCTCTTGCTTGAGCAACGGCGACGCGTCGGCATAACCGACGTAGCCCGGAGGTGAACCGATCAGCTTCGAGATCTCGTGCCCGTGCTGGTACTCTGCGCAGTCGATCTTGACGAGGGCGTTAGGGTCGCCGAAGAGCACCTCGGCCGCCGCCTCTGCCACGCGAGTCTTCCCGGCGCCCGTGGGCCCGAGGAAGAGCAAGGTGCCGATCGGCCGGTTCGGCGGGGCCATCCCCGCGAGGGCGATCTCGTACAGGCTGCTGAGCGCGCGCACCGCCTCCTGCTGACCGACGACTCGCGCCAGCAATTCCTCCTCGAAGCGGGCCGCGAGCGGACTCCGCTGGTCCGGATCCAGGCGAGCCTGCCGGTTCGCCTGCGTCTGACTATGCTGCCGAGCATGCCCTCGCATGCTTACTCCTTTACTGCGTACTGCAGGTTCATGTGTCGGCGCCGTACCCGAGCGCTCGGACGAGCGTTCCCGCAATGCGTCGCGGAATGGTTGAGGTCGCTACTTAACAATAAAAGGCGAGTGCACCGATAAGGCTAGTGCGCCGATCGCGATGGCCCCGCACCGCGAACTCCAGCTTGTTTATACACCGTACACGGTCCCGTTGGCTAATACGGCGCGCATCGTCCTGACGCTGCCGGGCACGACCGCCGCGTCGAGCGGGGCACGGTGTGCAACCGCTGGGTGTGGCCGGGGAGGGGATCGCGGAGGTCAGTCCAGAGTCGAAAAAACGAGGGGGGAAGGCGCGTGAGCGCCCTCCCCCCTCGTTGTGGCAATGAATACCAGGTTACTGGGACCGTCCGAACGTGCCGGTTTCCACTCGCCATTCACCAGCGCCTGGCCGAGCCAAACCGGCGGTCATCGAGCGGGTAGGGACTCGAACTGACTACCCCCGCACCAGCTTCTTGTACGCGATCCGATGCGGCTGGTCCGCCTCCGGTCCCTTCCTCCGCCTGAGATCCTCGATGTACCCCTGGTAGTTGCCCTCATACCAGACAACCTCGCTGTCCCCCTCGAACGCCAGCATATGCGTCGCGATACGGTCGAGGAACCAGCGATCGTGTGAGATCACCACCGCACACCCGGCGAAGTCGAGCAGCGCCTCCTCCAGCGCGCGGAGCGTGTCGACGTCGAGATCGTTCGTCGGCTCGTCGAGGAGCAGCAGGTTCCCGCCGCTCTTCAAGAGCTTCGCGAGATGCAAGCGGTTCCGCTCTCCACCCGACAGATCTCCCACTCGCTTCTGCTGATCCGCTCCGCGGAAATTGAAGCTCGCGAGATACGCGCGCGAATTCATCTCGCGCTTCCCCACATCGATCGTGTCGCGACCTTCGCTCACTTCCTGGTACACGGTGTTGTCGGCGTTCAGCTCGCGACTCTGATCCACGTACGCGATGTTGACGGTACTCCCGATAGTGAGCGTCCCATCATCGGGTTCATCACGTCCGGATATGATTCGAAATAGCGTGGTTTTTCCCGCGCCGTTCGGCCCGATGATGCCCACGATCCCGCCGCGCGGAAGACTGAAGCTCAGATCCTCGAAGAGCAGCTTGTCGCCGAACGCCTTGCGCAGCTCCTTCGCGATCACGACGTCGTTCCCCAGCCGCGGCGGCGGCGGGATCACGATCTCGTTCTGCATCACGCGCTCGCCGGTGTCCTGCGCGGCCAGCTCCTCGTACGCCGTCACACGCGCCTTGCTCTTCGCCTGCCGGGCTCGCGGAGCCATGCGCACCCACTCGAGCTCACGCGCCAGTGTACGTTGGCGCGCCGACTCCTGCTTCTCCTCCTGCGCGAGCCGGTTCTTCTTCTGCTCCAGCCAGCTGCTGTAATTCCCCTCCCACGGGATGCCGCGGCCGCGATCGAGCTCGAGGATCCACTTGGCCACGTTGTCCAGGAAGTACCGATCGTGCGTGATCGCCACCACGGTCCCCGGAAACTCAGCGAGGTGCCGCTCGAGCCAAGCGACGCTCTCGGCATCGAGATGGTTGGTGGGCTCGTCGAGCAGGAGCATGTCGGGCTGCTCGAGCAGTACCCGGCAGAGCGCCACGCGACGCCGCTCACCACCCGAGAGCGTGGTGACGTCGGCATCCGCGGGCGGAAGACGCAGCGCATCCATCGCGATCTCGATGGTACGGTCGAGCTCCCAGAGGTTGTGTGCGTCTATCTGCTCCTGCACCTTCGCCTGCTCATCGAGGAGCTTCTGCATCGCGTCGTCGTCCATCGGCTCCGCGAACTGCATCGAGATCTCCTCGAAGCGCTTCAGCAGTGCGCGCTGCTCGGCCACGGCCTCTTCCACATTGCCGCGCACGTCCTTCGTGGGATCGAGCTCGGGTTCCTGCGGGAGATAGCCGATCTTCGTTCCCGACGCGGCCCACGCCTCACCCTGGAAGTCCTGATCCACGCCCGCCATGATGCGCAGGAGCGAAGACTTTCCCGCGCCGTTGGGCCCGAGCACGCCGATCTTCGCGCCGGGATAGAACGAAAGCCATATACCGTCGAGGATGACCCGCGAAGGCGGTACGACTTTTCGCAGGTCCTTCATTACGTAGATGAACTGGGGTGCCACGTCTCTGATCTGGTTCCTGGGTTCGGTGCGTGATCCGCTGGGCGATACGCTTCGACCGCAGCTGATCAGTGAATCGCGAAATCTAACGGAGGCGGCGCGGGGTCAAGGTGCGGGCGGCAGCACGATGTCGTCGCGCAGGTCCCGCACGATGAACCACTCCGCCACCGGCCGGAATCGCAGGAGCTTCGTGACCAGGTTGCGGAAGCCGATCCCCACTGCGCTCTTCGGCACGAACGACGACGCGAAGTCAGCAGCGGAGCGTTGCTTCTTCTCGAGGAGCGGCATCATGCGCCTCTCGTATGCCGCGAAAGCCGCACGATGGTCGCCGTTCGCCGCGGCCAGCTCGGCGGCGAGCACGTAGGCCTCGGCCATTGCCAGGCCCGTTCCTTCGCCGGCGAGCAGGGAGACGCAAGCCGCCGCATCACCTACGAGCGCCACGCGCCCGCTCGCCCAGCGCGGCATCCGGATCTGGCTCACCCGATCGAAGTAGATCTCGTCTGCATCGTCCATCGCGGCCACGATGCGCGCACACTCCCACCCGAGGTCGGAATAGATCTTCCGGATCACCTCCCTCGGGTCCTCTGCGCCGGAGGTGCCCTCCAACGGCTGAAGGTATTCATCGCGGAACGCAGCCAGGAAGAGCGTTCGGTCGTCGCGCATCGCGAAGCGCGAGAGTCCCCGTCCGGGTACCGCGTAGGCGACGTACACCAGCTCATCGCGCGGCTGGTAGCCGCCGACCTCGAATGCGACCACGTGATATCCGAGCGGAACCTCGAGCTCCCGCTCGTCACCGAACACCAGACGGCGCACGCGCGAATGCAGCCCGTCGGCTCCGATCACGAGATCCACCTCGCGGGTATCGCCCCGCTCGAGCGACACGCGAACGCAGTCGCCGTGGTCGTCGATGGCCGCCACCGAGTCGCTGAAGACAGTCTCGACCCTTCCGTCGAGCGAGTCGAAGATGGTGGCCGCGAGATCCGAGCGGCGGATGCTGGTGAAGCGACCGTTTGTCGCGCGAGCGAACACGTCCGTCGAGAAGCCGCCGACGGTCTCGCCCGACTGGTCCACGAAGCGCACCTCCTGCACCTGGTATCCCTGCTCACGGATGCGCGGCAGGATATCCATGCGCTCGGCGATGTCGTAGCCCACGCCCCAGAAGTCGACGACGTAGCCGCCTCTGCGCAGCGCCGGCGCTCGTTCCACGAGCGTGACTTCGTGATTCGAGCGCGCGAGCCACCACGCCAATGTGGGGCCCGCCACGCCAGCGCCGTTGATGAGAATCTTCATTTATCAGCCGAGGTCCGGTCTTGCTGCATGCATGAGGATGTCATCCCCAGCGAAAGCAGGGATGAGGCGGGGATGACGAAAGAGTGGATCGCCACGTTCGCGAGGATGACGATAAGTCCTCGCCTTCGCGTGGATGTTGGATGGACGTTCACCGTACACGATGCAATACCTGACCCCCACCCGCTACCATGCACGGGTCTTGCGACACACCCCGCGCATGGATACGCGAAGCGGAAAGAACCAGAGCGATCCGAAACCGCAGCGCGAGGAGAAGCATCCGCGCGAGTGGGAGGAGGATCTCAACCCGTCGCACATGGCGGGGCAGAACATCGGGCCTCGTGGCGAGAGGGCCGCCGACTCGGTGACGGCGTACGAACTGAAGAGGATGCACCGCGTTCTGGCTGGCTACTCCGACGACGAGCTGAAGCAGATTCCGGTGCTCGCCGAGGGAACCCGACTGCAGCAGGGCGCCACGTACATCGATCTCGCAGAGCAGCACCCTACGGAGTTCAAGGTGAACGGCGGCGTCACCATCGGTCGCGAGCAGCTGATCGTGCCGAAGGATCGGGTGCCGTACCCGCTCTGGAACAAGCTGATCGGTGGGGCGGGGTCAGGTCTTTAATTTCGAGCAGGCTCAACCATGGCTTCACCATGGTTGAGCCCGCTCGAAATTAGAGCGGTTCCGGCGCGAGTTGATAGCCAGGTCATAGCTGGGATGCGCCCG
>DASSNL010000250.1:0-2490 GCA_035688075.1 Gemmatimonadaceae bacterium | reverse complement strand
GCTTAGCTCTGCGTTAGGGCGCGCCAGGCCGCGTAGCTCGGTAGGGCTTCGGGTGGTAAATTGGGGCAGGAGGCACCGATGAAGATCTCTGTCGAACTGACTGAAATACAGCGGGCAGCACTCGCAGCTACGGCCGAGCGCCTGCACGTCGCGCCCGCTGAGCTGGCTGCGGCCGCCGTCCGGGACCTCCTGGCCCAGCCAGCCGAGGACTTTTCGCGTGCGGCGGAGCGCGTGCTGGAGAAGAACCGGGAGCTCTACCGCCGGCTGGCGTGATCGCGCGGGCCGTCCGCTACCTCACCCTGGCCGAGGTCCTGGAGCTCCACCGGCGAGTCACCGCGCAGGCTGGCGGCGCCTGGGGAGTCCGGGACCTCGCGGCATTGGAGAGCGCGATAGCGCAGCCGCGGATGACCTATGCGGGCGAAGACCTCTACACGACGCTCGTGGAGAAGGCCGCAGCATTGGGGTTCTCGCTCATCGGCAATCACCCGTTCGTCGACGGGAATAAGCGCGTGGGGCACGCCGCCCTCGAAACCTTTCTCCTATTGAACGGGCACGAGCTGGATGCCGATGTGGACGACGCCGAGCGAGTAATCCTCGGGGTGGCCGCTGGCAAGTGCACACGTGAGCAGCTTCGTGACTGGGTTCAAGCGCACGTCGTGCGATCGTAGGGCGAGGGAGCGACCCGCGCCCTAACGAGACGCTGAAGCGGACGAGCGCGAAAGTTGTGGAAGTCATCACGGTTGGGTGGCTGGCGGGTGCGGAGCATGATCAGCATCTTCGTGCTCGTGAGTTGATCGCTCGCCGCTTAGCTCTGCGTTAGGCGTACAACGGGGATCGCGTGACTGAGAATATTCGCGGGGCCGAACTTCTTACCGCCATATTCGGCCGCTGGCCGTCCTTCATTGATGCCGAGGTCCTCCGCCTCACGCTCGACCGCGCGCCCGCTGTCGAGGGGTTCTACGGACCTACTCTGACTGCGGAGATCTATACCTTCGGGATGACAAGCGAGGTGGGCGCGCCCGGCGCTCACAGTCGCCGTACTCAGGTCGTGGTCACCTTCCGGTTCCTTGAAGTGGCACAACTGCAACTGGAGGGTTTGAATCGGTGGAACGTGCTCGCGGACCTGGACATCATTGACATTCGGGAGCGGCAGCTTGAGCGCGTGCATTACGAGGTCCACTTGGTCCCGGAGGGCGGAGTCGGGGCCAGCTTTCTCTGCAACGAGATAGAGGTCATCGCCGTTCGGCCGTGGCGCGTGGGCGACTCGCTATCGGCTGACGCCTAACGAGACGCTGAAGTGGACGAGCGCGAGAGGTGTGGAAGTCGTCATGGTTGAGCGGCTGGCGAGGGTAGTCGCCGATCACCATCTTCCGCCTGGCGAGTCGTCGCTCGCCGCTTAGCTCTGCGTTAGGTGGCAACACGCAGTTTTGTGCTCAGAGAGACGACATGGCCAGAACGCACTACCGGGTATCTCTCGTGGTTGTCGCCACTGCCGTTCTCGGCAGCTCGGGCGCATGCACTCGATCGTTAGCGACTCTCGACCATGGTGACGATCAGGCTGCGCCGCCCGTCCCCACGGCTGAGATCTTCGCCGCGATTGCCAGCGGAGACACCGCTTCGCTGCGTGCTCGCGTTGGCGATGACTTGCGATGGGTGAGCGGCACGAGCGGCGGCGTGATCGGGAAGGCCCGGCTTCTCGCGGCTGCCGCGCGCACCTCGTCAACCGTCTCCCTGAGCTATCGGGTCGATAGCCTGAAGGTCTGGCAGCACGGAGATATCGCCATGGCAGAGTACCAGTTGACCGATCGCCGGGCGTTCCGCGACTATACGCCGACCTTTATCGCGCGCGCGAGCGATGTGTACGTGCGCCGTGGATCAGGTAACGAGCCGCGGCGCTGGGAGTTGACGCGGCATACGCAGACCTGGATCGTCCGCGCGCCGGATACAACGTCGCTGAGCGTGCTCGCGCTTCGTGACTTTGTCGGCCGGTACGATCGGGGGGCCGGCTATATCGATGACGTGCACCTCGTGAATGGATACCTGGTGGCACAGTCCACGCTGGAGGCGTTGCTTGGCGCTCCAGGCGCGCACTTGTGGCCTGTCTCCTCGTCGACCTTCAGCCCCGAGGGCTCGGCGCCGATGATCGTCTTCGAGCGCGACGCCAGCGGTCGTGTCACAGGATACGTGCAGCAGGCGCCCGATGGGCCCATTACGCGGGCCAGGAAGCTTGACCCGTAGGCTACCGATCAAGCTACTACTCGCTGCCACCTAACGTGTTGCTGCAGCAGACGGGCGATTTGCGGTGGCGCGCCTGCGGCGCGATCATGAGACTCGCCCGCAGCTGAGCGTGGGCGTTGAGGCTGTAGAATAACCCCTCTCGGGGGCATCGTTCGCACTCGGCGGGAGCATCACTCAGCGAGTCGTGCGTGGACTGCACGATGATCTGTAGGCGATCGGCCTCTCGGTGCTACGCCGCGTAGCAGAGACGTG
>DASSNL010000246.1:0-4837 GCA_035688075.1 Gemmatimonadaceae bacterium | reverse complement strand
TTGAGCGGCGGGGTCGGGTCTTTAATTTCGAGCGGGCCGAGCGGCCGCTCGGCCCGCTCGAAATTAAAGACCCGACCCCGCCGCTCAATACACGATCAGCTGTCGCGTCGGTCGCACCTCGATGTTCGCCATGAACGCGCTCGGGATGCGTTTGGCGATCGCGATCGCCTCGTCCATGTCGCGTGCTTCGACGAGGTAGAACCCTGCCACCACCTCTTTCGACTCGGCGAAGGGTCCGTCCATGACGGACGGCTTCCCACCACGCACTCTGACCGTAGCCGTGGTCCGCGCTGGCTCGAGCGCCTCCGCCTCCACGAAGTGTCCGCTGGCGCGAAGCTCGTCGTTGAAGCGGAGATGGTTCTTGTTCAATGCGTTCAGCTCGTCGGGCGGAAGCGCGTCGAGCTCCTTTTCGTCCATGTGGATGAGGATGAGGTATTTCATCCGCACACGATGGCGCGAGGGACCGTCAGCTCGCTAGCCCTGCGGGGTCAGGTCTGGAACCGTGAATCGATACGGCCGGCGTAGCTGCCGTATCCACTATCGTCATTCCCGCGAAAGCGGGAATCCATGTTGACCGACCAGAACATGGGTCCCCGCTTGCGCGGGGATGACATGGCGCACGATTCCAGACCTGACCCCGTCGCTACCCCCTGAGGGCCACGAGCGTGCGCACGCGCACGTCGCGCAGGTATAGCCCTCCCCAGATGAGCGCCGCGATGTACGTCGGGAAGAGGATGTGCGTGAAAAGCGGGTTCTCGAGGCGCAGGTGCGTAGCGATCGCGCCGCCCAGGTAGCCGGTGAAGAGGATCGCGCCGAGCACCGACGTGGCGGGGATGATGTAGAGGACGAGGCACACGAGCTCGATGATGCCGATCACGAGCGAGAGCTCCGTCGGATAGCCGAGCTGCTGCATCGAGGCGGCCACCTCGGGCCGGGCGATGAGCTTTATGACGGTGTCGAAGACGAGGAAGAGGATTGCGAGCCCGCTGAGGATCCGTCCAGTCCAGAGGTGCGCCCTCGAGATGGGAGTAGCTGCCGTCGCCATTGTCGTTCTCCTGGGATGTAGTCGAGAAGCGTCGGCGCCAGTCGCCGCGCTGAACCTCGCTCCATGAGAGCGACGAACGGGAGGGCGGGGAATCGACGTGAAGAAGGCAGAAAGCAGAAAGCAGGAAGCAGGAAGCAGGAACTGCACACCGACGGCGTCATCCCCGCGAAAGCGGGGACCCATGTTCTGTCTGGCTAACATGGGTCCCCGCTTTCGCGGGGATGACGGCTTCTAGTTCCTTACGGACCCCACCCCCGAGGAAGTTCACTGCTTCCTGCTTCCTGCTTTCTGCTTCCTCTCCCCCTCACTCCACCAGCGGCATGACCTCCGACGCGAACCTCTCCATCTCCTCGTACTGGGGGCTGAACTGCAGGAGCAGGAGATCTACCCCCGCCTCCTCGAACCCGCGGATCCCATCGGCCACCTGCTCCGGCGTACCCACCAGGCCCGCGCGCAGGCCGCGGTTCGAGACCGAGTAGTCCTCCAGAGACACCTTCTGCTCCAGCTGCGTGTTGGCCAGCCAATCCTGATAGTTGTGGTAGCCCGGCGATCCCGGAGCGACGTTGGTGATCCGCTCCAGCTCGCGCTTCGCTTCGGCCTCGGTGGGGCGGACGATCACGTACGCCGCCATACCGTATTCCATCTTCGGGAGGCCGTTCTCCTCGCGCCGCCGCGACATGTCGGCGAGCTTGGGCGCGATGCGCTCGGGTGGATCGCCGTGCGTGACGTACGCGTCGCACTCGCGCGAGATGAGCTTCTTCGCCGCCTCAGACTCGCCGCCCGCGTAGATGGTGGGGCGCGGCTTCCGGAAGGGCTTCGGCTGGAGGATCGTCTCGCTCACCGAGTAGTACTTCCCCTCGTGGCTGTACACCGGCTCGTTCCAGACGCCGTTCAGCACTTCCAGCCACTCGGCGGTGCGCGCGTAGCGGTCGTCGTGCTGGTCGAAGTGGATCCCGTAGCGTCGCGCTTCGTCGCTCCACCAGCTCGACACCACGTTCAACGCGAGACGTCCACAGGAGATCTGGTCGATGTTCGCCGCCTCCTTGGCGAGGAGCGCGGGCTGATGGAAGGTCGGGCGCACCGCCACCATCAGCTCGAGCTTCTCGGTCACGGCCGCGAGCGCGGCAGCGGTAGACCACGCGTCGAGCGCGGGGGCGTCGATCCCCTTGATGTCGTTCATGAACAGCTCGGCGATGAGCGTGATGTCGTAACCGATCTCCTCGCTCCGCTTCGCCAGCCGGCTCACGTACGACCACGATGCTTCCATCCCTTCGTCGGGAACGTTCCGGAGCCATCCGCCGAACACCGGCAGCCAGTAGCCGTAGCGCATCACGCGGCCTCCGCGCCGACCCGGCGCTCGATACGAGAGACGAGATAGTCCACGAGCTTCTCGAAGGGGTCGAAGCCGATCACGCGCCGTGCGTCGGCCACGAAGTTGGAAAGTGCGTTGATGTCGTAGAAGTAGTATTTCCCATCGCGGTCGTCCACCAGATACTCGATGCCGCCCACGTCGAGCTGCACGCGCCGCGCGATCCGCTCCACCTGCTCGATGATCTCCGCCGGTGGAGTGTAGCCCTCCACGCGCATCCCGTTCTTCGGTGCGTCGAGCGCGCACGCCGATCGCGAGAGAGCCTGACCCTCGGTGGTCTGGCAGACGTCGGCCGGGCAGAGGTTGAACGACGTGTCGGCCGGGTAGACGTTGATCGCGTAGAGGAACTTCCCGCCCAGCACTTCGACGCGGGTGATGCGCTCCCCGCGGAGCGGCGCGCGCTCCTGGACGAGCGCCACGTTGTCGATCCCGAGCTCGATCTCGCCCTTCTGCGCCGCGCGTGCGAGCGACTCTTCGTTGTCGTACGAGTAGATCCCGGCGCCGCTACCGCCGATGTTCGCCTTCACGAGAACCGGGTAGCGGAGTCCGCGCGCTGCTTCCACCGCACGCGACGCATCGTTGATGATGCGCGTCCTCGGGTGTGGCAGACCGAGCTCCGAGAGAATTTCCGTCTGAAGCGCCTTCGAGGTTTCCATCGTGTACACGGCCGCTCCGTTCACCACCGGCACGCCGATTCTGTGGAGGTGCCGCAGCCAGTCGAGCGTGAAGAAAGTGGACTGGCCGTGACCGCGGAGATACGCCGAGGGCGAAGCGCGGTTGAAGACGAGCGAGTACGGGACGTCGCGCTCGTCCGGGTCGTAGGAGTGCGCCGAGGCGTCGAGCCGGACGTAGGGGATGCCCCGCCGGTCCAGCTCGGCGAAGAGCGGGCGGAACCAGTCCGGGTGCTCGTGGAAGATCGCGATCGGCTGCATGGTGCTCCTCTATGGGTTGTTGTACGACGACCGTCTGCCGCCCGCTCTACGAAAAAAAGCCCCGGTCCGTTGGGGACCGGGGCAGCAGGCGGTGTAACTGACAGTAGCTTCCGCTCAGACGTACGCTCCGAGAACCCCGCTGGCCACACGGCCTGCGCGGTAGTACATCATGTATCGCGAACACATGCTGCGCGATGCGGGTTCCACAGTGCTGAGCCTCATGGAAGTGAAGAGTATTTCGGGGGTAGGCGCTAGACAAGGCGTATGGGGGGCCGAATGAGACATCTGACGAGGTTGGCGTTGCTCCTGGCGGTGACCCTGGCAGGCCTCTCTCCCCTGGCGGGTGCCGGCAGGCAGGACGCGACCACGGTCATCGTGGTCCGCCACGCCGAGAAGGCAGTGGGACAGGGAGAGGACCCGCACCTCAGCGCCGCTGGCAGGGCGAGAGCCGAGGCGCTCGCGCGCTCGCTCGAGGATGCCGGCGTGACCGCGGTGATCACGACCCAGTGGGTGCGCACCACCGAGACGGCGGCGCCCACCGCGCGTGAGGCCGGCGTGATGCCGAAGGTGATGCCGGTGGAGTGGGACTCAGTCTCTCGGGACGCCGCCGATATCGCCGCCGCCGTACGGCGACACCCGGGAGGTGTGGTCCTCGTAGTAGGGCACAGCAACACCGTTCCCGACATCGTCGCGGCGCTGGGTGCCGATCGTCCGACGGAGATATGCGACTCCGAGTACGACCGGATGGAGATCGTGACAGTGGAGACGGGCGGCGGCGCGCGGTTGATCGAATCACGCTATGGCGCGCCGACACCGGAGCGGACGGGGTGTGCTTCGATGAGATGACCGCCGTACGTGATCATATGTGGTAACGCTTCGCGGTACGACTCTCGCGGTTGTCGATGAAGCCGGTGCGAAGCGGTTCCCCGGGCGCGCGGTGGCTCGACCGCGGCGGAGAAATGACGAGATCGCGGCGGTGCGTCCGATACCCGATACGCGGGAGGACCCGATGACGCAGACGATCCGATTCTTTCTGCTCGTGGAGGCTGCCGCCTTCATCCTCGCCGCGCTCATCCACATGGGGTTCTTCATCACGGGCTACGAGCACCGCCAGGCGCGCGTGGCCGAGAGCGTGATCGCCGGGGTGCTCTTCGGCGGGCTGCTGCTCTCGCTCTTCATGTCCGACTGGACGCGCAACGTCGGCCTGGTCGTCCAGCTCTTCGCGCTTGTGGGAACGATTATCGGGATATTCACCATCATCGCTGGAATCGGACCGCGAACGGTTCCCGATGTCGTATACCACATCGCGATCACCGTGGTGCTGGCGGTGGGGATCGCGGTGGCGAGGAGCGCTCCGGCGGACTCGGTGCAAAACGGGGTCAGCTCCTGACCGTAAACATTTTTTAGCGGGGCGGGGTCAGGGTAAACGACGGAAACGACGGGGTCAGGTCTTGCATCGTGCATCGGCCGCCTTTGGGCGGCCGATGCACG
>DASSNL010000245.1:0-29641 GCA_035688075.1 Gemmatimonadaceae bacterium | reverse complement strand
CCCGCTTTCGCGGGGATGAGGAGGCCCCCCTCGTCATCCCCGCGAAAGCGGGGACCCATGTTCGCCTCGGCCGAAGTCACGGCCCGCACAGGGATCCCATCATCTTGCATCGCACGCTTCAGCTCCGCGACGGTCGTTACTCCGTCGTGAAGTATCCCGGCCACGAGCGCCGCATCGGCTTCGCCCAGCCGGAACGCGTCCACGATGTGCTCCGCGCTCCCGGCGCCGCCGGATGCTACTACGGGCACCTTCACCGCACGCGAAACCGCGCGCGTGAGCTCGAGGTCGTAACCCCCGCGCACACCGTCGCGATCGATGCTCGTAAGAAGAATCTCACCCGCCCCGCGTTCCGCGCACTCTCGCGCCCACTCCACGGCGTCGAGTGCGGTGCCCGACCTTCCTCCACGGGTGCGCACCAGCCAACCGTCACCATCACGTTTCGCGTCGATGCTCGCCACCACGCACTGCGCTCCATAGCGCTCCGCGCACTCGGTGATCAGCTCCGGACGCGCGACTGCAGCGCTGTTGATGCTCACCTTGTCCGCGCCAGCCTGCAGCGCGCGCGATACGTCGTCCACGCTGCGAATCCCACCGCCCACTGTAAGCGGAATGAACAATCGCTCGGCGGTGCGATTCACCATCTCCAGAAGAGTAGTGCGCTCGTCGGCGCTGGCCGAGATGTCGAGGAATACCATCTCATCGGCACCGGCCGCCTCGTACCGCTCGGCCAGCTCTACAGGGTCGCCAACGTCGCGCAGCGACTCGAAACGAGTTCCCTTCACCACACGCGCGTCCTGAACGTCGAGGCATACCAGCAACCTGCGCGCTAGCATCACTCCACCTCGAGCGCCACAGCGCCCTTCGTGCTGAAGACCGCGTCGCCTTCCACCAGCGCCTGACGCAACGCGAGCCCGAGTGCCTTGAACGCCGCCTCCACCACGTGGTGCCGGTCGCGCCCGCGAATCACCCGCACGTGCAGAGTGATGCGTGCGTGATCGCTGAAAGAGCGCATCCAGTGGTCGTAGAGCGAGCTCGGAAGTGGACCACGGTAGTAGGGGCGTCCGCCCAGGTCGAGCGCCACCTGCACCAGCGCATCGTCCATCGGCACTATCCGCTCGCCGTAGCGTGCCGCCCGATCGGGTGCGAACCTGGCCAGTGCGTCACCGAGAGTGATCGCGACGTCCTCTATGAGATGATGCCGCAGATCGCCGCGCGCTTCTACCGCCAGGCGGAGCCCGGCGTAGCGCGCGAGAGTGCCGAGCATGTGATCGAGGAAGGGCTCGCCGGTGTCGATCACCCCGGTCACCGCCGTGTCTTCGGCACCACCTCCACCCGCGCCGTCGCCGCGCGCCAGCTCCACCCGCACGCGCGTCTCGCGCGTTTCCCGCACTACCGTAGTCAACGTTCCGCTCCCATGTCAGCTCGAGAACTCTTCCGCCACGGCGCGTGCGTCGAGCGCGCCGGTATAGAGCGCCATCCCCACCACCGCGGCCGACACGCCGCGCTCGGCGAGGTTCTGCAGATCGAGCGTGCTCGCGATCCCGCCCGATGCTATCACCGGGTGCGCCGAGCTCTCGACCACGTCTTCCATCAGGAAGAGATCCGTCCCCTGCATCTGCCCCTCCAGGTGCACGGCCGTCACCAGCACGGCGGCGAGCGGGAGATCGTTCAGCTCATCGATGTAGCTGAGCACATCGCGGCCGCCCGTGCGCGACCAGCCGTGGGTGACGATCGCGCGACCGCGCACATCGGCGGCGACGATGAGCTGGCCGGGAAAATTCCCCGCCATCTCTTCCAGCCACCAGCCATCCGTGAGCGCGCGCGTGCCCACCACCACGCGATCGGCGCCCTCGCGGAGGAGTCGTTCGATGTCGTCCGATTCGCGTACACCGCCGCCCACCTGGAAGCTCGCTCCCACGTCGCGCACGATCTCGCGCACCAGATCCGCGTTGCTCCCGCGCCCCGTGGCCGCGTCGAGGTCCACCAGGTGCAGCCGCTGGAAACCCTGCTGGATCCAGCCGCGGGCGACATCCGCCGGATTGTCGAGGCGGAGCGACTCGTTCTCGTAGGAGCCGCCCACGAGCTGCACGCACTTGCCAGCGCGCAGATCCACCGCCGGGATCACGATCATCGCGCTGCCTCCTCGAGAAATGCGCCGATGAAAGCGACCCCGGCGCGCGAGCTCTTCTCCGGATGGAATTGTACGCCAACCGTGCGGCCGGAGCGCACCATCGAAGGGAAGCGCTCTCCCTCGTGTACGCTCGATGCGCGGACCGAGGAGCTGGCATCGGGCCGACAGACGTAGCTGTTGGCGAAGTACGCCGTATCCAGACCCGAAGCATCCAGAAGCGGATCGCTGCGCTCCTCCAGCGCGTTCCACCCCATCTGCGGCACGCGCGCCGTGCGCAGCCGGCGCACTCGCCCCGGAATCACACCGAGCCCCGTTCCCTCTCCCTCTTCGCTCGAGTCGAAGAGGAGCTGCATGCCGAGGCAGATCCCGAGGCAGGGAAGACCATCGGACAGCGCAGCGCGAATCGCCTCGCGCGCGGGCGCCAGTCGCTCGACTGCCGCGCCGAAGGCGCCCACTCCAGGGAGCACGAGCACGTCGGTATCGAGGGCGCGCCGCGCGTCCGCTTCCGCGCGAGCATCCACGCCCGGCACGGCCAGCGCCTTGAGCAGCGAGTGCAGATTCCCCACCCCGTAGTCGAGCACGGTCACGCGCACCGGATTGCCTCCTCGAGGGAAGAGAGTGCAGACTCCATCATCCGCCATGGGCCTATGGTGATGCGAATTGCATCGCCGATTCCCGGGAGCGCGACGAAGGGGCGCACCGCCACCCCGCTACTGTCGCTCCGCCGCATCCTGAGCGCGAGCGCGGCGGCATCGCGGACCGGTACGAGAACGAAGTTCGCGTCCGACGCGAGCGGCGCCAATCCCAGCCGGTCGAGCGCCGCCACGAAGCGATCGCGGTTCGAGCGGACCTCGTCGATCCGGCCCGCTATCCAGTCCCGATCGTCTCTCAGCGCCGCGAGCGCCGCTCGCTCGGCGGACGCGCTCACCTTGTACGGCCCGCGCGACTTCTCCACCGCACTCACGAGTGCCTCGCTGCCAGCAGCGTAGCCCACACGCGCGCCCGCTAGCCCGAACGCCTTGGAGAGCGTGCGCACCACCAGAAGGTTGTCGTACGACGGCGCCGAGCGGAGAAAGCCTTCCCCCATGAACTCCGCGTACGCCTCGTCGAGTATCACGACCCCCGGCGCCGCGCGGATCACCCGGTCGATACTTTCCCTGGCGAACGCGTTGCCCGTGGGGTTGTTGGGCGAGCAGATGTAGATGATCCGTGCCCCCGTCGCAAGCAGCGCGTCCGCATCGAGCCCGAAGCTGCCGGTCAGCCTGACGCACCTCACGTCGAGGCCATTCATCTTTGCGAAGATGGACGCCATCGCGAATGTCGGTTCCGCGAGCGCCACGCTTTCTCCCGACTCCGCCAGCGCGCGCAATGCCGAGTCGAGCACGTCGTCCGATCCGCATCCGGTGACGATTTCCTCGCGCCGTACCCCCGCGTACTCCGCCAGCGCCTCCTTCAGCCGCCCCGCGTACACCGCCGGATAGCGCGTGATCTCGCTCTCCGCGAAATCGCGCAGCGCCCGCGCCGCCGCCGGCGGCGCTCCCCAGAGGTTGGTGTTGTCGCTGAGGTCCACCGCACACGGCTCTCGCCTCGGATCGTAAGCCTCCATCCCCTCGAACCGCCTTGCCCCGATCCGCCGCACTGAAGAGGAGATCGCCCCCGACTGGTAACCACGGATTCCCGCTTCCGCGGGGATGACGGAGGGGCCGGGGATGACGGCAGCGTTGGGAATGACGCTGTCGGTGTGCAGTCCCTGTTTCCAGTTTCCTGTTTCCTGTTCCCTTATGCCTGCAGTCCCTGAACCCTGAACCCTGCCTCCTGAACCCTGCACCTCCGCCGCCTCCGCATGCCCCGTCAGTCCCTCAGCGCGCGCGAACACGGCGGTGTCGGGAGCGAGCCGCGCGGCCGCGTCCGGAGCCACACTCTGGTACGTGGTCCAGCGCATGAAGTCGAGCGTCGAGAGTCCGGAGTACGCTCGCGCCGCGCCGCCGGTGGGGAGCACGTGGTTCCCTCCGGTCATGTAGTCGCCGAAGGCGACGGAGCTCCGAGCGCCCAGGAAAACCGAGCCCGCATTTCGCACGTCGTCGAACGCGATCTCGGGATCACGGGTCGCGAGCATGAGGTGCTCGGGCGCGTACTCGTTAGAGAAGGCGATCGCGTCCGCCAGCGACTCGCACCACAGAAGCGCGCCGCGCGACTCGAGCGACTGCGTGATTATCCCAGCGCGCGAGTGTGACCCGATGCTCGAGCAGAGCTCGCGCTCCACTCCGAGCGCCATCGCCTCGCCGATGGTCACTATCACCACCGCCGCGAGCGGATCGTGCTCCGCCTGCGCCAGCGCCTCGCGCGCAACCACCGCCGGATCCACCGAGTCATCGGCGATCACCAGCAGCTCGCTCGGCCCCGCCGGCGAATCTATCCCCACGCTCCCGGCCACCTGGAGCTTGGCTTCCGCAACGTACGAGTTGCCAGGGCCCACGATGCGGTTCACCGCGGGCACGGTACGCGTGCCGAAGGCCATAGCTGCGATCGCGCCTGCGCCGCCGAGGGCAAAGACGCGGTCCACCTTCGCAAGCGCGGCCGCCGCGAGCACCGCTGGCGCGGGGAGCCCGTCGTGGCCCGGCGGCGAGCAGAGGACGACGGTGCGCACCCCGGCCACGCGAGCGGGCACGGCGCCCATCAACACACTGCTCGGATACGCCGCGCGTCCGCCGGGCGCGTAGACGCCCACCGCTCCGAGCGGGTCGGCGCGTCGGCCTATGGTCACGCCGGGCTCTGTCTCTACCCGTGCAGGCACCGGCGAGAAGGCGCGGTGTGCGGCGGCGATGTTGGCGGCCGAGCGTTCCATCGCGACGCGAAGCGCAGGTGAGATACGCGCCAGCGCCCGCCGCATTACCACTGGCGCCACCTCCAGCGACTCCAGCCGCACGCCGTCCAGCTCGAGCGCCAGATCGAAGAGCGCGGAGTCGCCTTCCCTGCGCACGCGCTTTATGATCGCCGCGGTCCGCGTGCGCACGCCGGGGTCCTTCGATGTCGAACGATCGCACAGGTCGGCGAGCTCCGCGCCGAGTGTCCCCAGCTCGCCGCGCAGCCGAAATCGGAGCGTGGTGTCGCTCGTCGTCTCGCTCATGGTGTGAACCTCTCGATGCGCGTGACGAGTATCCCCTCGCCGCCGAGCGCGCGAAGATCGGCGATCGTGCGAAAGATGGCGCACTGCGGCACCACCGCGTGCACCGCCACGTGGGTGCCGCCGTTGAGGAGATCGATGACCGTGGGCCCGTTTATCCCCGGAAGCACGCTCTTCACCCGGTCGAGTGCGTCACGCGGGACGTTGGCCATCACGTAGCGCTTGCCGCGAGCTCGGATCACCGACTCCAGCGCGGCCGAGAGCTCCTCGAGCGCGCGCGTCCTGTCACGCTCGGAGCACCCGTCGCGCAGCCTGCGAGGAGTGCCCGCCGGTGGCGCCGCCGCGATGAGCCGCGCGCTCGACTCGAGCACCGTGGCGATCTCGCGGAGATCGTGCACGCGCATGGTGGAACCGGTGGAGGTAAGGTCCACGACGACGTCCGCGATCCCCAGGTGCGGTGCGATCTCGGCGGCGCCGGAGATGGGGACGAGCGTGACGCTGCATCCCGCGTCCTCGAAGAACCGCCGCGCGAGCCGAGGAAAGACCGTCGCCACGCGGTGCTCGCTCGTCACGTCCGCGAGCGTCGCTATCCCGCTCTCCGCGCGCGCAGCGGCCACCAGCCGGCAGGCTCCGAACTCGAGGTCCAGGAGCTGTTCGACGTTGCGCTCCGACTCACGGATGAGATCCCACCCCGTGATCCCGGCGTCGGCCGCACCGTCGGCCACGAACTCGGGGATATCCTGCGCGCGCACGAAGATCGCCTCGAACTCGCCACCGAGCGATGCGACCAGGGCGCGCTGCCCGGAGGAGCGGACTTCCAGCCCGGCGTCGGCGAAGAGGGCGCGGGCGTCATCGGAGAGGCGGCCTTTGTTGGGGAGGGCGATTCTTAGCATCGGGGTAGGGTGAAAGCAGAAAGCAGAAAGCAGAAAGCAGAAAGCAGAAAGCAGGAACTGCAAGGAAACAGGAAACAGGAAACAGGAAACAGGAACTGCACACCGGCAGTCGTCATTCCCGCCTTCGTTGTCATCCCCGCGAAAGCGGGGATCCATGGTCAGGCGGGCACGACAAAAAAACGGCCCGTCCGAAGAGGACGGGCCGTGTGGCGTATGGGTGCTCGCGTTAGTGACGGATCCAGCCAGTCATCCACGCATGCGCACGCAACCACGACCCGTCGGGGGGTGGTGATGATGGTGCGCATGATGGTGCGTGGTGGAGAATGTCATGGGCGAGAAGTGTAGTGGCGCGCGCGGAGGCAGTCAATGGCACTGCACGCTGGTCGCGGCCGGTAGGCGCAACCGCTACGAGCGTACCCCCAAGGGGCGCAACGTGATAAACCGCGACCTCTCGCGCTGGCGGCTGCAGCTCGGCGCTCGGTACATCTTCTGAGTCCGAGCCCTTCCCCGCGGCCGAAGCCGGGAAAAGAAGATCGCCAGGAATCCGGTTTCGATTCCTGGCGATCTAGAACTCGCGGCGCTTCATCTCCTTGAAGAGGCGAGTGGTCTCGGCCGAGTCGCGGGTCTCGTTCCGGGTGACCTCGATGGTGGCGTCGTAGACGCGTCTGCGCTTGGGCTGCGCCGCCGTCTTAGCGGCGTTCTTGCGGGCCAGGGCTTCGAGCTGCTTGTCGTTCATTGCCGTGTTGGTTGGGTTGAAGGGGTATCGAAGTAATATAAGTTCATTGGCATGAGAACCGGCAGCACTCGATGACCGAACCGTCGTCCACCCGCTTCCCCGACGGCTTCCTCTGGGGAGCCGCAACATCCGCGTATCAGATAGAGGGATCGCCACTAGCCGACGGCGCCGGCCCGAGCATCTGGCACCGCTTCTCACATACGCCGGGCCGGACCGCGAACGACGAGACCGGCGACGTAGCGGCTGACCACTACCGCCGATGGGCCGAAGACGTGCAGCTCATGCGCGAGATCGGCCTCGACTCCTACCGCTTCAGTGTCTCGTGGAGCCGCGTCCTCCCCGAGGGGACAGGGCGCGTGAACCCTGCCGGGCTCGCCTTCTACGACCGGCTCGTCGACGCGCTCCTCGCCGCGGGGATAGAGCCGATGCTCACGCTCTACCACTGGGACCTTCCCGCCGCGCTCGACGATCGCGGCGGCTGGCTCAACCCCGACGTCGCCGAGTGGTTCGCGGAGTACACCACCGTGATGGCGCGCGCGCTCGACGATCGCGTGAAGACGTGGGTGACGCTCAACGAGCCGTGGGTGGTGACCGACGGCGGCTACCTGCACGGCGCGCTCGCACCCGGGCACCGGAACTTCTTCGAGGCGCCGATCGCCACGCACAACCTCATGCGGGCGCACGGCCGCGGCGTGCAGGCGTACCGCGCCGTGGGGCGCAACCGGATTGGCATCGTCGTCAATCTCGAGCCCAAGTACGCGGTATCGGAGGCTGACGAAGACCTCGCCGCCACGCGCCGCGCCGACGCGTACATGAACCGGCAGTACCTCGACCCAGTGATCCTGGGGAGCTACCCCGAAGAGTTGCGCGAGATCTTCGGCGAGGCGTGGCCCGAGCACAGCGCGGAAGACATGAAAACGATCCGCCAGCCGATCGATTTCATCGGGATCAACTACTACACGCGCAGCGTCTCCGCCAGCGATCCCGCCGCGCTGCCGGTCCGCACCTCCGGCGTACGCCAACCGCAGCATGCCCGCACGGAAACCGGCTGGGAGGTCTACCCTCCCGCGCTCACGCGCGTGCTCCTCTGGGTGAAGGAGCGCTACGGCGACCTGCCGCTCTACATCACCGAGAACGGCGCCGCCTTCTACGACCCGCCGCAGGCGATCGACGGCCGCGTGGACGATCCGCTGCGCATCTGGTACCTGCGCGAGCACCTCTCCGCAGCGCTCGAGGCGGTGCGCCAGGGCGTGGATCTGCGCGGCTACTTCGTCTGGTCGCTCCTCGACAACTACGAGTGGAGCCTCGGCTACGCCAAGCGCTTCGGCATCATCCACGTGAACTACGAGACCCAGGAGCGGACGCTCAAGGAGAGCGCGCGCTTCTACTCCGAGGTGATCCGGAGCAACGGCGAAGCGCTCGCTGCCGCGTCTCCACTCAGTACGACAGCACGACCGTAGCGGGCAGCTCCTTCACCACTACTTCGGTTCCGTCGCTCGAGACCGCGGCCGCACGGCCATCGATGGCGGCCGAGCGGATGCGCCGGTCGTAGGGTGAGCGGAGCACGATGCCGCCGCGCGGCACGGTGAGACCACCTCCGATGCGCGCGGTAACCTTGCTCCCATTACCGCGCATGGTGAGATCCAGCTCGCCGTGCGGCGTGCGCAGCGCGCGTACCGTCACGCCGGGCGCGCTGTCCACCCACGCGGATGGGATCCCCGCGCCCACCACGAGCGTACTGTCCGACTCGCGGTCGTACGCGAAAATGTCCGCCACCGACCGCACGAAGTCGGAGCCCACCCAGGTGTGCGGCATGTCGCCGATGAACTTCGGTGTGCGCGGCTCGCGCCACACTACCTCCGCCCAATCGTTCCACTCGCTCGGGCGGCGGTCGCCCATGTACTGCTCCAGGAGCCGGAGCGCCCGATCGCGCCAGCCGAGTCGCACGAAGATTCCCACCGCACGCAGCTCGTAGGGCGTGTAGGCATCCCAGGCCGTGCTGTCGGGGCGGTGGCTCACCTCCCTCCAGAAGCGCTCGAAAGTGTTGCGCAACGCCGGCTCGGGAAGATTGGCCAGCTCGCCCACGGGCTCCACGGCGATCGTGGTGGAAGTGGCGTCGTAGTCGCCCAGCTCCACGCTCCCGGGGATATAGTCTATGCCGTGCTCCTCCATCGACAGCTCGATGGAGCGGAGGACGTCACGGCGGAAGTCGTCGCGCGTGGCGGCTATCCGCTTCGCCTCCTCGACCTTTCCCAGTACGGCGGCCGCGGCGGCGGCATCCTTCAGTCCGCGGAGCGCGAAGAAGTCGTCCCAGAATGAATGCATCGGCTTCGCCGAGTACCCCTCGTGACTGATGGACTGCGGAAGGAGGCCATAGTAGGCACGCCTCTCCGGCGTCCGGTACTCGGGTGTCATCCGCTCGGCGCGCAGCGTGTCGATGAAAGCGACGGCTCCAGCGATGTGCGGCCAAATCTTCTCGAGGAAGGCGCGGTCGTGCGTGTAGCGGTAGTACTCCATGATGAGGAAGATCAGCTCGCCGTGGCTGTCGTTCTCCGGCACCGGATCGGCGCCGCGCGCGTCCACGCAGCAGGGGACTTTCCCGTTCGGGTACTGGAAGGGCGCGTACCACTCGGCGAACCCGCGAACCGCGCGTGGGAAGCCCATGCGAAGGAGTGCCGCCGACTCGAGCGAGCCGTCGCGGATCCACGAGCGCGAGTACGCACGCGACCCCGGCTGGATGCGCGGCCCATCGCGATTGATGAGGATGTAGGCGATCGTGCTGTGAAGGGTGCGCACAATGTCCATGGCTTCGCTCGGGAGCTCGATGCGAACGCGATCGAGGAGCGTGGCCCACTGTTCTTCGGTCGTGGCGAGCGTGCGCGCGACGTCGGCCGAGTCGCGGAGGAGCGGCGGGGCAGGGTGAGCCGGCAGCTCGATCGCCACGTCGCGCGCCCCGCCGGGCGGGATGGTGAGCGCGAATGCGAGCGCACCGGATGCCCAACCCGCGGAATCGCTCGCGGCGCTGCTGATCGGTAGTCGTCCTTCGCGCAGCCGCGGCGCGACGCCGCCCTGGTCGAAGCTCGCCGCGCCGAACTCCGCGCCGCGCGTCACGGAAATCACCCGCCGGTTGCCGTTCACCACCACTGTGTCGCCATTGCGCGCGATGCTGTGGATCGGCGCCGCGCCGCCCGGGACGTTGAGGAACTGCCAGGGTGGATTCACCTGGAAGGGGCGGATGGCGAGGAAGAGCGTCGTGTTCACGGTGTCGCTTCCCGTGTTGCGCACCCGGTAGCGTGCGACGAGTGCGGACGCCGAGGAGTCGCCGTATGCGAACGCGGTAGTGATGAGCGAGAGCTTACCCGCATCCCACTCCACCGAGGGGATCGGGAGGTAGCCGCGCGCGAGCGACTGTTCCCGGTCGACGTCGGCCCAGGTGACGAGCCGCCCATCAACGTAGAGGAAGGGTTCCACGGAGAAGCTCCCCTTGTCGCTCTCCAGCATCCCGTCCTCGTTCAGCAGCCCGTTATGGTAGCCTCCGTTCACGCCGACGATGGTCCAGTACGATTGCTCTTCGTGCAGGTATCTCGGATAGCTCCCGCGCGGAGCGTCGCCGGCGATGTGTCGGAAGAGAGTGTTCGCCGAGTCGGCCCACCCGACCGGCTGAACCAGCACCTCGCGGAGCGCGTAGCCATTGTCGCTTGCGCCGCGCCGCATGGCGATGCGCAGCCAGCGCGATTCACCGTAGTGAAGCGGGATGTAGTCACGTCCGCCGTCGCTCCCGCGCACGGTGTACGCCGCGGCCCAGCGCCGGCCGTCGGCCGAAGTGTCCACGCTGTAGTCGATCGCGTTCGCGCCTGGCGCCCAGTCGAGGGTGAGGCCGCCGTACTCGCGCACGCGCCTGAAGTCGGCGACGAGCCACTGCTCGCCGCCAGCGCCGCTTCGCCACACGGTAGTGGTGTCCCCGTCGAGCGCGAGCGCGGGCCCGCTCCCCGCGGCCCTCGACGACGCGCTCACGGCGGGAACGAGATCATACGGCCGCGGCGGCGGGAGGGTGCGCAGCGTGAGGTCGTCCACCCACACCGTGCCACTCCCGCCGTGGCCCGCGGTGACCACTATCTCGATCGCCGAAATGTGCTTCGGCTTCCCGCCGCCGATCGGTCCCCACGCGAACGAGATGTCGCGCGCGCGGTAGCGCACGCGCGTCCAGCTCTTCTCGAACTCGAAGTTCGGTGCGTTGTGCCACCAGACATTCTCGCCGGTGGAGTCGAGGAGCTTGAACTCGAGATTCTGCGGCCGTGCCGCGCCGCGCACCCGGAAGGCGAACTCGTAGTTCTCCGGGAGGTCGATGTCCACCTTCCGCCGCGCGATCGCGTACCCCGCGTGGCCGTGGAAGTCGAAATCGAGCCGCATCACGCCGTCGCCACGACCGGTGTCCCCGCGAATGTCGAGTGACACGCCGTCCGAGGGGTGCGGGCTCCATGCGGAAACGCTCTCGAACGAGTCTATCGTGCGCAGCTCGCCGCGACTCTCGCCCTGCGCGCCCGCGCTACGCGGGGCGGCCACGAGCACGCACGCGGCCAGAAGCGCGAGCGAGAGCACGAGCGACAGACGGGACCGAAGCGACAGTAGCGCTACGTACGTCCCACAAGCCGTGACATCTCGCATTCCGGCCACCTTCACCCCTTCACACCGCCCGCCAGGATCCCCTGCACGTAATAGCGCTGCAGGAAGAGGAACACCAGCAAGACCGGGAGCACGGTCACCACCGAGCCCGCCATCATCAGCTCCGTGTCCTGCACGTGCTCTCCCGAGAGACTCGCGAGCGCCACGGGCAGGGTGAACTTCGACTGGTCGCTCAGCACGATCAGCGGCCACATGAAGTCGTTCCAGGTGGCGAGGAAGGTCCAGATCGCGAGCGTAGCGAGGATCGGCGCGACCACCGGGAGCACGATCGAGAGATAGATCCTGAACTCTCCCGCGCCATCGATCCGCGCGGCGTCGAGCAGATCCTCCGGTATGTCGAACGCGTACTGCCTGACGAGAAATATCCCGAAGATGCTCGAGAGCGACGGGATGATCACTCCCCAGTAGGTGTTGATGAGCCCCATCTCCTTGAACATCAGGAAGAGCGGGAGCATCGCCACCTGCACCGGTACCACGAGCCCCAGCGTCAGAATCCTGAAGAGCCGCTCCCGCCCGCTGAAGCGCAGCTTCGCGAAGGCGTAGCCGGCCATCGAATTGATGAAGAGCGAGATGAAGGTCACGGTGAAGGAGATGATCACGCTGTTCAGCACGAAGCGCCCCATGGCGAAGCGCGTGAAGATCTCCCGGTAGTGCGCCAGCGTCGGGTGACTCGGGATGATGCGTGGCGGGTAGCTGTTGGCCGCCCCCGTGGGCATGAACGACGCCGAGATCATCCAGAGGAGCGGGAAGAGCGCGAGCACCGCCCCGAGAATGAGCAGCGCGTACAGCAGGACCCGCGATGCGCCCACACGTCTCACGCGCGCCTCCTCTCCAGCCGGAACTGGATCAGAGTCCACGCCAGGATGATCACGAAGAGGAGAAACGCGATCGCCGCCGCGTTCCCCATTCTCCACCACCGGAAGCCCTCGGTATACATGAAGAGAACCAGACTGGTGGTGGCCTGGAGCGGGCCGCCCTGCGTCATCACGTACGGCTCGGCAAAGAGCTGGAAGTAGCCGATCATCGTCACCACGCCCACGAAGAAGAACGTGGGTCCGAGCATGGGGAGCGTGACGCTCCGGAACTGCCTGAGCGCGCCGGCACCGTCTATCCGCGCCGCCTCGTACAGCTCGTCCGGCACCGCCTGCAGGCCGGCGATGAAGATCAGCATGTTGTAGCCGAAGTTCTTCCACACGGCGAGGAGGATGATCGCCGGCATCGCCCAGCGCGGGTCGCCCAGCCAGTCGATGGGCGAGATCCCTGCCCAGCCGAGCATGTAGTTGAGGAGCCCGTAACGCGGGTGGTAGAGGTAGCGCCACACGATCGCCACCGCCACGAGCGTGGTGACGAAGGGGACGAAGTACACCGTGCGGAAGAACCCCTTGAGCCGAACCGCCTTCGCGTTCACCAGGAGCGCGGCGCCGAGCGATGCGGCCACGGTGAGCGGGCCGCCCACGAGCGCGAAGTAGAAGGTGTTGCCGACCGCGGTCCAGAAGACCGGGTTGTGAAAGAGCTGGATGTAATTGCGCAGCCCCACCACGCGCGCGTTCGACAGGTTGCCGATCGCGTAGATGTCGAAGTCGGTGAAGCTGAGCAGGAACGCGGCCGCCACGGGAACGAAGAAGAAGAGCGTGATGAGCACCAGCGCGGGGAGGACGAAGAGCCGCCCCACGCGTCCGCTCCCCGGCTCGTCCGCCACCCTACTTCCCTTCATCCGCCGCGCGTGCCGAGTCGCGCGCGAGGAGCCAGCGACGCTTCTCGAGGATGATGTTCGCTTCGCGGTCGAGCTCCGCGAGCGCACGCGGGACCGGCGTCCCGCCGCGGATCACCGCCTCCGACTGGTCTATGATCTTCGCCGTGATCGACTCCCACTCCGGCACCTTGGGCGTCGCCTCCACGCGATGCAGCTGCACCCAGAATGCGTGCGCGTATTCGTCGCGCTCGAGACCCGACTTCTCCCACGCTTCCAGGCGCGCGGGGAGGTCGCCGCTCAGCCGGTAGAACTCCACCTGCTGCTCGGGGCGCGAGAGATACTCGATGAGCTTCCACGCCTGCTCCCTGTGCTTCGATGCGCGGAAGATCACGAAGCTCGAGCCGCCCGCGAGCGACACTCCCGACGAGTCGCCGGCGGGCCCCGGTACCGGCGCGGTCCCCCACTTCCCCTGCAGCGAATCGGGGAGGCGACGTTTCAGCTCGCCGATGTTCCACGGACCCGTCATCCATATCGCGTACGTCCCGCGCGCGAACTCCTGGTAGACGTTGGCGATGTCGTTGTAGCCGGCCACCGGCGCGAAGCCATCGCGGTAGAGACTCACGTAGAACTCGAAGGCGCGGCGGAAGGCGGAGTCGGAGAATGCGCCGTAGCGGCCGTCGTCCTTCAGGATCGGTGAGCCGGTCTGCAGCCCGAGGAGCACCGGCTGGTTCCACTCGTTGGTGGGAAGAAGTATCGCGTACTGGCGCGGGCCTGCTCGGCGCTTTATCGCCTGCATCGCACGGCGCCACCCCTCCCACGACCCGGGGATCGAGTCGAAGCCGGCGCGCGCGAGGATGTCTTTCCGGTAGAAGATGAGCCGCGTGTCCACGTACCAGGGGATCCCGTAGAGCTCACCGTGGATGAGGTTCGTGTTCCAGATCCCCGGGAAGTAGCCGCTGGAATCCACCACCTCGGAGCGGGCCGCCCACGGGGCGAGCGGCTCGAGCGCGCCGATCGCGTGGAACTCGGGAACCCACGTATTCCCGAGCTGCGCGATGTCGGGCGTGGCATCACCCACGTACGCGGTTATCAACTTTTCGTGCGCCGCGGTCCAAGGGATCTGCTGCACTTCCACGGCGATCTCCGGGTGCTCGCGCTCGAAGCCGCGCACGAGCTGGCGCAGCGCATCGGCTTCCGCACCCATCGCCCAGAAGCGTACGGTCACACGCTCCGCGCCCGACGCTCCGCTGCAGGCGGCAAGCGCGAACGACCCGGCTACCACGGCGAGCGCTAGCCCACGGCGCATCGCGGTTGCACAGCGCACGACCGGGCCCGATAGCCGCGTCATCGCGTCGCTCGCGCTCCGGCGTGCCGCGTGGTAGCTCACCTCACTCCACTCTCGCCGAATCGAGCCAGCCGCCGGTGAAACCAGCTCGCTTCAGGCCGGTGAGGACGTACGGACTCCGGCGCATGTAGCGCCATACCAACTCGCTCCGGTAGTTCTCGATCATCCCGAGCAGCGCTCCCTGATCGATCCCCAGGTAGTCGATGTCCACCCATCCCACATCAGGCACGGTGCGACCCGCCTGGGTCTTCATGGTATCGGGGATGGTGAGGTTGAAGGCATCGAGATACCCGTATTTCGAGAAGAAGGTACCGTCGTAGCTTCTTCTCATTGTCATCAACGCGGGAATCGTGATCTCGGGCGCGAAGGGAACCGAGCCGCCAACCGCGGTTGGCGCGATTGTCCCGTCGTCGCGCACCTCGGTGAAGTCGGCACCGCGCGCGGCGTAGCCGAGGAAGGTGCGCTGGCGACCATTCACTACTAGAGTGGTATCTCCAGGGCCGTCGGAGGCGGAGAGCCCCCAGAGCGAATCGGAGTATCCGGGCCAATCGTTGGGATTGTCCTCGGCGTACGCCCGCTGAGCGTATACCGCGCGCCGCGAATTTTCGAAGTAGTCCATTCCGCGCGATCGCATGTATGCGTCCTGGATTCCGCGGAAGTCGATCCAGAGGTGCGAGTACTGGTGCCCGAAGAGCGGCGCGAAGCCCACGTGCTGCTGTCCGTAGTAGCTCCCCCACTTGTAGCTGCTCGTCCAGGCGCTCCACGCGTCGCTCGATATCGAGTGCGTGGGCGAGCCGAGCGCGAGGACGTAGAGGATCATCCCCTCGTCGTAGCCGCGCCAGTCGTAGGTGTGAAAGCCCTCTTCCGGCGTCCACCCCATCGACACGAGCGGTGCGCGCGGCTGGATCCATGTCCAGTCCACACGGCGGTAGATGGAGTCGGCGTACGCGCGGATCGCGACCTCGCGCGCGTCGTTGCGGTCGAAGTACTGCTGGCAGAATAGGACGCCGCCCAGAAGGAGCGAGGTGTCTATGGTTGAGAGCTCCACGTTCTTGAACCGCTCCCCGGTCTTCATGGCCAGGAAGTGGTAGAAGAAACCGTGGTAGCTGGTCATCCCCGTGGGAGCGCTCCCCTGCGGCGCGTTCCAGAGAAAGCGGAGCGTGGTGAGCACGCGCTCGGTTGCCTGGTCGCGCGTAACCCAGCCGCGCTCCACGCCTATCGGGTAGGCGGTGAGCCCGAAGCCGACCGCGGCCACGCTCGAGAAGGAGGGCGTAGGGTAGCGATCGGGTACCAGACCGTTCGCCGGATTGGTGGTTTCCCAGAAGAACTCGAAGGTGCGCTGCTCGACCGTGTCCAGGAATGCGCTGGTGGAAGGCGCGATGCTCGGGCCGGGGACCGCGACCGGCGCTCGCGGCGCCGTACCTGTACCGCACGCCGCGAGCGCCACGACGAGCGCGGCGCGCAGCGGGGCGAGCCGGCGCCGGGTGCGCGTCACGCTCGTGAACGACATCTGCATCTCGGCTCCTCGCCGCTGGGCGGTGCATGCACGGAGCTCCGTGCATGCACCACGATCATCATCAGAAGCTGTACTCTATGCCAAGCTGAACACGTCGAGGGTCGGTTATGAAGCAGGTCCCCTTGCCCCAGTGGGGGTTGTCCACCGTCTCGCCCGGGTCGTTGCCGGCCGTACGGAAATTTTCATCGAAGCAGCCGTAGTTCTTCGTTGCGAACACGTTGAACATGGAGCCGGTGATGGCCGCCTGCTGGCCGTTGAAGTTCAGGAAGTTCTTCGTGAGTCGCAGGTCCACGTTCTTGAACCAGTCGGAACGCGCGCGGCCCACCAGGATGCGCTGGCTACCGCCGGGTCCATCAGGCGGCGGCGGAAGCGGCACGAATTCCAGCTTGTTGATCGGCGTTCCCGAGGAGAGCTGGGCGATCCCGCTGAACTGGATACCCCATGCCCACGGAACATCTACCACCCAGTTGCCGACGATCTGGTGTCGCCGGTCATCGGAGATGGGGTGACGTTTGTTGAACGGGCCCGCGGTGATCTGCGGGAAGCTGAATAGATCACCTCCCTCAGCCTCTGCTTTCGAGAGAGTATACGCGATCCCCGCGCCCCACCCCCAGGTGCCCGTACGGCTGTAGGGGCGCTGGATGTTGACGAGGAGCCCGTCGTACCAGGTGTGCACGTCGTTGTTCCCGACGAGCACGTTCTGATAGGCCGGCACGTTGGCTGTGATACAGCAATCGTCGGTCGCCGGGTTCAGCGCCACGTTAGCCCACTCGAAGCTGAAACCATTGTAGCTCCGCGTACCGTTGTAGGTGAGCGAGCCATTCCAGCTGCCGAAGTCGTGGCGCACGCCAACCGACCACATATTCGACTTCGGTGGCTTGAGGTCATTGGGGATGAGGAAGACCTCCTGGGGCGGCGAGATCGCCGCTATGAGCCCCTTGAGTCCATCGCGGCTGAAGTAGCTCGTGTCCCACGGCACGACACCTGGCCCTGTGGAGGCGCTGTCGGGCGGAACAAAGTTGATGTTGTAGTTGGGGTGCTGTCGGCGGTAGGTCTCGTCGAGCGTGGCGTTGTAGTTGAGCCGATCGTAGAACACGCCGAAGCTCGCGAAGACCACAGTGTTGGCGTTCTCACCGAGTGCGTACGACGCGCCGATGCGAGGCTGCACGGCGCCGAGGAAGAGCTTACGATCGTTCCCATCCGTGAAATAGCGGCTCGGGTCGATCTTCACGAAGAGCTGCGACGCGAAAGCCATGATCGAGTCGCGCACGGGCTGGGGCGTTACGAAATCGCGATTGATCATCCCGGTCTCTACGTCCCAGCGCACGCCGAGGTTGATCGTGAGACGGCGCGTCGGGCTCCAGTCGTCCTGCGCGTAGACGCCGAACTGGCTGTTGTTCTGCGTGATGTCCGGGTCGCCGAAGCCTATCTGCGCCGAGAGAGGGAACTGGAATTTGTTGTCGGGCCTGTAGAAGAACTTCGGGTTCTCGTTGAGCTGCTTGTTCATGTCGTAGTGCGCGAAGTCGTAGTTCGCGCCGACCTTGATCACGTGCGCACCGCCCCACTGGAGGCCGGAGTACGTCCAGTCGTTGCGCAGCGAGAGGCGGTTCTGGGTGAGCTCCTGCCTGGCATCGTTGCCACCTACCCAGTAGTTGCCATCGAACGTCTGGATAGGCGTGGTGAAGTCGATCGGATCCTGATTCCAGAAATAGTGCTGGTAGCTCACCAGCGCTTCGTTCGTGAAGTTGCTGCCGAACCAGGTGTGCTTCGCGGTCCCGGTGTAGACATTGTTCCGGTGATGCTCGCCGCTGCTGAACGGACGGTACGTCGGCGAGTTGAACTGGCCGCCGAAGCCGCGTGTCTCCGACTCGTGCCGGATGTTGCCTGTCACCTCGACCTGCTGCTGCTCGCTCGGTACCCAGGTGAGCTTTGCGAACCCGAGGTTCTCACGGAATGGGGCATCGTGCGATGTCCCCTGAAGCGCCTGCACCTGTGGCGGGAACTCCGAGACGTTACCGTTCTGCACTACCAGCCCCTGGCGGTTCTGGAAGTTCCCCTCGTACGAGCCGAAGATGAACAGCTTGTCGCGCACGATCGGCCCGCCAATGCTCCCGCCGAAGAGGTAGCGGCTGTAATCGGGCTTGGTGATGTCGTTCGCTCTAGAGATGGAGTCGAGCGCTACGAAGCTCTTGTTCTGCAGGTCGGAGAAGAAGTTGCCGTGCCACTCGTTGTCGCCCGACTTGGTGACGGCGGTGATGATGGCGCTCGACGCCTTCTGGTATTCCGCCTTGAAGTTGTTGGTGATGATGCGGAACTCCTGGATGGCGTTCCGTGGGAAGGGATTGCCCCGGCTGGCGTCCTGACCCGCCACGCCGCCGCTGATGATGTCGTTCTTGTAGCTCGCGCCATCGATGAAGACGTTGATCTGCTCGGCCGGCTGTGCGCCGGCGGCGAATGTCTTGCCTTTTCCATCCAGTCGATCCGGGCTGACGCGCGTACCCGGCGCGAGGTTGGCGAGGTCGAGGAAGTTGCGGCTGCTCGTCGGGAGGTCGTTCACCTGCTGCTGCGACACGTTCGTGGCGACCTCGGTGGACCGAGCGACCGGTGGCGTCGTGGCCACGACCGTCACCTCCTGGAGCTGCGCGGCCGTGTCGGCGAGCTGGAAGTCGAGTGTGAGATCCTGCCCCACACCCACGCGAACGGGAACGCTGCGCGGCGCGGAGCCGATGCGCCGTGCCGTGACGACGTAGCTGCCGGGCGTGAGACCCGCCATGGTGTAGAAGCCGTTGTTGCCCGCGAGAGCGGCGCGGCGCACGTTGGTCGTCGTGTCGTGCGCCTCGATCTGCGCGTTGGGGAGCGGGGCGCCCGCCTGGTTCGTGACGTACCCGCGAATGCTCCCCGTCGTCGTCTGCGCGGCAGTCGTGCCGTGGAAGGCGGCGAGTGCACCGACGACCGCGAATAGACCGATAAGTCGCCGGGTCGGACAGTGGTATCTCATTGGTGCGTGCCTCCGTAGGGGACATTACTCGCACCCGAGCGGCGTGACCGCGGCACGCGCGGGTCGAGCTCTTTACCGTCTGCTTCCGCTGGAACCTCGGACTATCAGAGTTGCCGGGACTACCTCCTGCCGGTGCTCGCGCACACCGGTAGTCTCCTCGTGGATCTGCTCGAGGAGTCGATCGGTGGCGAGCGTACCGAGCGCGCTGATGTCTACGTGAACTGTGGTGAGTGGCGGATTCATGTAGCGGGCCATCGGTATGTCGTCGAAGCCGACAACAGCCACATCTTCGGGAACGCGCACCCCCGCCTCGCGAAGTGCGCTGATCGCACCAATGGCCATCGAGTCGTTGGCGGCGAAGATCGCCGTGGGCCGCTCCCTGGCGCCAAGTAGCTCACGCGTGGCGCGGTAGCCCGATTCCTCGGTGAAGTCGCCCGAATACTCCACCGCGCCATCCGCCGTGATCCCCGCTTCCAGAAGCGCATCGCGGAAGCCGCGCAGCCGCTCCGCCGCGTCGTGGTTCCGTTCGCGGCCCGTGATCATCGCGATGCGCCGGTGGCCGAGCTCCAGGAGATGATTCACCGCCGCACGCGCGCCGTCGTAATTCGCGATGACGATCGAGTCGTACCCTTCGCGCTCGGCCGGGCAGTTGAGTAGCACCACCGGGAAGCCGTCGGGGAAGGAGTGGACCGCGGTCCGTGCGTCGAGGTCGGGCGACATGACGATCAGCCCATCGACCCTCCCGCGCATTGCGCGGAAGGAGGTCATGATCTCGCGCTCGCCGTCGTGGGAGCTCGAGAGGAGGAGGTGGTAGCCGCCGTGGTGCGCGGCGTGGTCGATGCTGCGGATGACCTCGGAAAAGAACTCGCCGTGGAGATCGGGGAGGAGGGCGCCGATGGTGTTCGTGCGGCTGGTGATGAGGCTGCGCGCGGCGCCGTGCGGCGAGTAGCCGAGCCGGGCGGCCACGTCGAGGACGTGCCGTCGGGTTTCTTCCTTGACGGCTGCGCTCCCGTTCACGACGCGGGAGATGGTGGCGACGGAGACACCGGCTTCGCGGGCAACGTCTTTTATCGTCACCATTGCGGTCGCTCCCTGGCCGGGTCCGTTGCGCGGTCGAAGGACCACGTGGCGGGGCCGGCCGGTGGTTGCTGATCGAGCTCCTCTGGCGTCTGGCCGGCCAACCGATCCCAGCAGTTAAGCCCACCAATTGCCATGTAATCGTATACAGTAATCGTTTACATCACGGTGGAAGTCAAGAGGCGGGGTCAGGCTTCGATTCTTATAACTAACTGCAGTCGCTCGGTCCGGAGCGCAGCAATACGATGGTATTACTTTTCGTGGTAAGACTTATCTTGGAGGATGGAAGTGAAGATCACCACGAAGGGTCAGGTCACCATCCCTCAACACATCCGGGAGAGGCTCGGCCTCCTCCCCAATACCGAGGTCGAGTTCGAGCTCCGCGATGACGCCGTGCTTCTCAGGAAAGCGCATGGGAGCCAGCGCCGTGGGCGCGCGCTCGTCGCTCACATGCGCGGCCGTGCCGACGCCGGACTCACAACTGATGAGATCATGGCGCTCACTCGAGGCGAGGAGTGACGGTTGAGCGACGTCCTGGTGGACAGCAACGTTCTGCTCGACATCCTCACAGAGGATCCGGTCTGGCGTGACTGGTCCGAGAGCGCGCTCATCGAGTGCGCCGAGCACTCCGTACTCGCGATCAACCCCATCATCTATGCGGAAGTCGCGTGCGGATTCAGCCGAAAGGAGGAGCTCGACCTTGCATTGCCGCGAGACCGCTTCCGCAGAGAGCCGTTACCATGGGCCTCCGCGTTCCTTGCGGGGCGGAGCTTCATCCAGTATCGGCGCCGCGGCGGGGTCAGGCGCTCGCCGCTTCCAGACTTTTACATCGGTGCTCACGCCGCCGTGCAGGGGATGGCTCTGCTCACCCGCGACGCATCTCGCTACAGGACTTACTTTCCGCGCCTGCGTATCATTGCGCCGGGCAGTACTGGCAACTGAGCGAGCCCTTACCTCCGCAATGAGTGCCGCTGCAGCTTCCCGCTCGCCGTCCTCGGTAGCGGCACCTCGCTGATCCGCACCTCGCGCGGCACCTTGTACGCGGCGAGCGCTGCTCTGCAATGCGCCTGGATCTGATCCACCACCTCCCGGTCCGCTCCTTCCACCAGCCGGACCACCGCCACCACCCGCTGCCCCCACTCGGCGTCGCTCTCGCCTATCACCGCCGCCTCTGCCACGCATGGGTGCGCGAGCAGCACTCCCTCCACCTCGGCCGGGTACACGTTCTCGCCGCCGGTGACGATCAGATCGTCGCGCCGGTCGAGCACGTACAGGTATCCCTCTTCGTCCAGCGTTCCGAAGTCACCGGTGCGGAGCCAGCCATCCGCGAACGCGCGCTCGGTGGCGTCGGGGCGGTTCCAGTAGCCCGCGGTCACGATCGGCCCACGCACGAGAATCTCGCCCCCCTCACCAGGTGGGGGGTCGTTGCCGGTGTCGGTCACTACGCGGATCTCGTTCGGGTAGAGCGGCCGGCCCGCCGAGCCGAGCTTGCGCAGTGCATCGCGCGGAGCGAGGGTTGCTACCTGTGAGCAACATTCCGTGAGCCCGTACGTCTGCGATACCGGAACGCCTAGAGCCGCGCAGCGCTCGAGCAGAGCGCGCGGCGCAGGGCCGCCGCCGAGCAGCACGCAGCGGAGCGACCTGGGCGACGGCCTGTCGCCGCGCACCTCCAGCAGTCGATGCAGCATGGTGGGGACGAGCGAGACGATAGTGATCCCCTCGTCCTCCAGCGCCGCGCTCACGCGCTCGGCGTCGAAGCCGTCGTTCAGCACCGCGGTGGTTCCGTAGATCGCACTGCGCGTGAGCACCGAGAGCCCGCCCACGTGGAAGAGCGGGAGCGGCGCGAGCCAGCGGTCGTCGTCATGGACACCCAGGTTGAGCGCCGAGCCCATGGCGCTCCACCAGAAGTTGGAGTAGCTGAGCACCGCGCCCTTCGGCGCGCCGGTGGTGCCGGATGTGTAGACGATCGCGAGCGGATCACCCGGATCGGTGCGTTCGCGAAGCGGAGCGTCCGCGGCGGGGGAGATTTCGGCCCGAGCGATATCGGAGCGACCAGCGTCGAGCGGGGCGGTGTCAATGGGAGCTGCGTCGTCGTCGATGCGACGAACCGTGAGCTCCGTCGCGAGCGCGCGCAGCTCGGCGGCCTTCGCCTCCGTGCTCGCATCGTGCACCACCACCCGGGCTCCCGCGTCGCGCACCTGCCACGCGAGCTCGCCGGGCGTGAGGCGGAGGTTGAGCGGAAGCAGCACCGCTCCGAGTCGCATGCACGCATGAACGACCTCCGCGAATGGAATGCCGTTCGGGAGAAGCACGCCTACTCTGTCGCCGCCGCGCACACCGAGCGCCGCGAGCCGGCGCGCGACATGATCGGCGCCCTCGTGCAGTTCCGCGTATGAGAGACGCGATCCATCGGGCGCCACGAGCGCCAATCGCTCAGGAGTGCTCGCCGCGCGCCAGGGGAGCCAGAGGAGCAAGGGGTGCGGAGGGACGTGGCCGCGCAAGGCAGGGGAAGGGAATGAAGATGAATGCTCGGCCACTTTCGTCACACGATTCGGGATCTATCGCGGAGGTGATCGACTCAGCCGAGCAACAGTCCCACCGCCAGCAGCAACCCGTAAAGCAGTTGCAACTGCCCGCTCCGCGCCAGCATCGGATTGAGCGCGCGCCCGGAGAGCCCACCGAGTACCGCGCGCACCGCGCGGTACGCCAGAGGGATTGTGAGCAACGGCAGCAGCACCCACGCGCCGACGAGCCCGCTCACCAGCATAGCCACCGGTGCGAGATAAGCCAGCGCCGCGAAGAGCGCATACTGTCGGCGCGTAGCCCGGTCGCCCATACGCACCGCGAGCGTGCGCTTGTGCGCCGCCCGGTCGGTCTCGAGATCGCGCAGGTTGTTGACCACGAGAATGTTGGTGATGAGCAACCCCACCGGCACCGCCGCCGCGAGCGCGAGAGTGGTGAGCGTGCCCGTCTGCAGATACGCGCTCCCACCCACCGCCACGAACCCGAAGAACACGAACACGAAGAGCTCGCCCAGTCCGTGGTACCCGTACGGCCACGGACCTCCGGTGTACGCGAGCGCGCAGATGATGCTCGCGACACCTATCGCCACGATCGGCCAGCCACCCACCCACACCAGATACACACCCACGAGCGTGGCGAGGCCGAAGGTGATGATGATCGAGCGCCGCACGTCCGCGGGCGAGATCAGCCCGGCCTGCGTCACGCGCGTGGGACCGAGCCGCTCGTGAGTGTCGGCGCCGCGATGAAAGTCCGAGTAGTCGTTGGCGAAGTTGGTGGCTATCTGGATGAGGAGCGCCCCGGCGAGCGCGGCCAGAAACGGCAGCAGCCGCAGCGAGCCACCAACGCTCGCGATCTCTGTCGCACTGCCCGCACGCAGCTCCGCCACTCCCGCCGCGGTCCCAACGAGCACCGGCGCCACAGCGGCCGGCAGCGTCTTCGGTCGCGCGGCGAGCACCCACAGCCGCAACCTGCTCGGCCGTTCGCCCTCCATGGCCGGCGGTGGCTCGAGCGACCCGCCCGGCGCCGCCGCGCCAGACGGCCGCGACGCCGCAGCGCCGGGAGATCGCGGGGCTGCGGCGGACGACGCGCTCTCGCTCACGGGAAACGCGGGTACTTCTTGAAGTCCGGCTTCCGCTTCTCCACGAACGCATTCCTCCCCTCCTTCGCTTCCTCGGTGAGGTAGTAAAGGAGTGTCGCGTCGCCGGCGATCTGCTGCAGACCGGCCTGCCCGTCGGTGTCCGCGTTGAATGCCGCCTTGAGGAAGCGCAGCGCCATCGGGCTCTTCTCCAGGATCTCGCGCGCCCACTGCACCGCCTCCGCCTCGAGATCCTCGAGCGGCACCACTGTGTTCACGAGCCCCATCTGCAACGCTTCCTGCGCGCTGTACTGCCGGCAGAGATACCAGATCTCGCGCGCCTTCTTGTGACCGACGACGCTCGCCAGATACGCCGCTCCGTAGCCGGCGTCGAAGCTCCCCACGCGCGGACCGGCCTGGCCGAAGCGCGCGTTCTCCGCGGCGATGGTCAGGTCGCACATGAGGTGCAGCACGTGACCGCCGCCCACCGCAAAGCCGGCTACCACCGCTATCACCGGCTTGGGGAGGTAGCGGATCTGGTTCTGCACGTCGAGGATGTTGAGCCGCGGCACACGGTCTTCACCCACGTACCCTCCGTGCCCCCGCGTCCGCTGGTCGCCGCCGCTGCAGAACGCCATGTCGCCCGCGCCGGTTATGAGCACCACGCCGATGCTCATGTCCTCCCTCGCGCGTGCGAACGCATCGCTCAACTCGTTCACGGTCTCGGGACGGAATGCGTTCCGCACCTCCGGCCGGTTGATCACTATGCGCGCCATCCCCTCGCCGCCGGCGTCACGCTCGAAGAGGATGTCCTTGTACTCCGTGATCGGCTCCCAATCAATCACCCGGCGCTGCACGCTCGCACGCGGATCGCTCGCATTCACTGTCTCGGTCATCATCACCTCGTTGGTTCAGTTCTCCATCACGTCACCGCATACGACGGTGCGGCCAGTCTGTAATCGCCGCCACAGCGGTTATCCCTATTGCCAGTGGAACATGGGTCCCCGCTTGCGCGGGGATGACGGTAGTGAGTCATCGTCATCCCCGCGCAAGCGGGGACCCATTCTACGTCACCCCGCTCGGGGACGCGCTCTCCACTTCCATCAGAAACTCATCCACGGCGCCGAGCAGCTCGTGTGGCCGCTCGAGGTGCACCGCGTGTCCAGCTCCCTCCACCACATGCATCGTGGAACGCGGAAGCGCCTCGCTCATCTCGCGCGCGAGCTCCACGTACTTCGCGTCGAGCGCACCGCAGATCAGGAGCACCGGAGCGTCCCTCAGCTCGCCCAACTTTCCGTGAAGTGGCGCTGTTGCCCCGGCGCCGAGTCCGCGCAGACTGTTGGCCAGTCCGCGCGCTCTACCAGCCAGCCGTTGTGCGCGCAGCCCTTCGCGAATCGAAGGCGCGAGCTGACGCTGACTTTCCCAGAGCGGAAGACGCTCCCAGCGATCCACGAACGCTTCCACACCATGGTGCTCGATGTCCATCGCCAGCGCGTCATCTGCCGCACGGCGTTCGGCGCGCTCGGCGTCGTCAGCGATCCCGGGCGAGCCGCTTTCCAGAATCAGGGCACCGACGCGCTCGGGCGCGGCGAGCGCCGTGTGCAGCGCCACGCGTGCGCCCATGGAATAGCCGAGCAGTGCGACGCGCGCGATGCCCAGCATGTCGAGCACCTCCAGCACGTCCGCCGCAGCGCGCGTCGCAGCATAGCGCGCGGGATCATCGGGCGCATCCGAGCCGCCGTGACCGTGGAGCGAGAGCGCGATCGCTCTCCGCCGCGCACCGAACTCCGGAAGCAGCTCGCTCCAGGTGGATGCCGCGCCGGTGAAGCCGTGCAGGAGCAGGAGTGGAATGGATTCCCGCTTTCGCGGGAACGACGAGACCTCCAGTCCGCCGTCCCTGTGCTTGCCCCCGTCATCCCCGCGCTTGCCCCCGTCGCCCCCGCGCAAGCGGGGATCCATCTCACGGTGCAGTGCCTTGCCTGCACTCTCCACGACCTCGAGCCGCACTCCGTCGTGCAGCACGATGTCGCGCGCTGCGATCGCCATGATGCTCACAGCAGCTCCGCCACGCCCGCGCTCACCGCTGCCCAGAGCTCGCGGTGGCGCTCGACGTTGGCGGCCCGGTCGGCGGTGCACACTTCTATGATGTTCAGCCCCGGCGCATCGATCGCCGCGGTCAGCGCGGCGTGGAACTCTGCCCAGCTCCCCGGTCGCACGAACCGCGCGCCGTACAGCAAGGCCGCGTGCGAGAAGTCCAGCCCGTGCGGAGTGCCGAAGAGCGCCTCGAAATCGCGCGGCGCCACCCGCTCCGGGCTCCCCTGCGGGAGGAAGGAGAAGATCCCGCCGCCATCGTTGTTCACCAGCACCACCGTGGCATCGAGGTCGTGCAGCTTAGCCGCGAGCAGCCCGTTCATGTCGTGGTAGAACGCCAGGTCGCCGATGGCCAGGACGGTTGGACCGTCGCTCGCCGCCGCCGCACCCAACGCGCTCGACACCACGCCGTCTATTCCGTTGCCTCCGCGGTTGGCGAGAACACGGATACGCTCATCTCGCCGCGCGGCGAAGCTGTCCAGATCGCGCACGGGCATCGAGCTGCTCACCCAGAGCGTGGCGCCGGCGGGAAGCGCGGCGGCCAGCTCGGCGAAGAGCCGCGGCTCACTCATTTCATCGTCGCTCTCCAGCTCCGCGGCCAGGATCTCACGCGTGTGCGCGTTCACCCTGCGCCAGCGCGCCGCCCAATCGGCATCCGCCAGCGGAGTGTCGCTGAGCATTTCCGCGAGTGTATGGTCGAGCTGCGCGCACGTGGATGCGACGTCGGTGCGCACGGCCCACCCGGCATCCTGAGCGGGGTCCGACCAACCGCCATCTCCCAGAAGGACCTGCTGCACTCCGGCGTGCTCTCGCAGCCAGAGCTGCAGCGCCTTGGATGTGGGGAGCGCTCCCACACGCAGCACCAGGTCGGGCGCGAGCGCTCCCCACGCTTCACTCGAGAGCGAAGCGCGCAGGAACGCATCGTAGGCATCAACCACCAGCGTGGCGGGATCGGCGCCGAAGCGAAGCTGCGAGAGCGGATCGGCAAGGAGCGGTGCGTCGAGCCTCCGCGCCACCGCCGCCAGCGGAGCAGCGACCGCGGGATCGGCACACGGGCCGCACACTATCACCGGCCTCCGCGCATCGGCCAGCGCACCAGCGAGTGATTCCACCAGCTCGGCGCCTGCCTCGCGCTCCGCCGCGCTCACCCTCACCCACGGCTCGCCGTCGGGCCGGCCGCTCCATGCGAGCCGCTCGTCATCCTTCCACCAGTCGGGCGCGGCTACCGCGCGCGGCACCAGCGGTTCGCGGAAGGGGAAGTTCACATGCACCGGTCCCGCGGGTACCGCACCCGCCATAGCGGCCGCACGCGCGCCCAGCGTACGCGCCTCCCTCAATAGAGCGGGCGTGGCCTCGGGGAGCGGTGCATCCACGAACCACTTCGCGTGCGAGCCGTAGAGCTTCACCTGATCTATAGTCTGCGGCGCGCCCACGTCGCCGCGCAGCTCCGGTGGGCGGTCGGCCGTGAGCACTATCAGCGGCACGCCCGAGAGCCGTGCCTCCACCACGGCCGGAAGGAAATTCGCGGCCGCCGTCCCCGACGTGCACACCAGCGCCACCGGGCGCCGCGCGGTCTTCGCCATCCCAAGCGCGAAGAACGCCGCCGAGCGTTCGTCGAGATGGATCCAGACGCGCATCGACTCGTTGTGAGCGAGAGCGAGCGTGAGCGGGGTCGACCGCGAGCCAGGCGCCACGCAGGCATCTCGCACTCCGGCGCGCGCGAGCTCGTCCACGAACGCCCCCACCCAGGCGAAGGCCGCGACGTCGGGCGTGGTGAGCTCCGCCGCGGTCGGGGTAGGGAGAGGGGAAGGAGCGGGCCGATCGACCGGCGGCGAGGCGGCGAGGGGCACAGCGGGCGTGGGACGCGCCGTCACGACTCGCTCGCCTCCCGTCCGGTGAGCGCATCGTCGACCGCGGGTGCGCCTGCGATGCGTGCATCGCCCGCGAGCGCGTCCCCGGCGCTCGCATATCCGGCGAGCGTGTCGCTTCCGAGCTCATCACCCGCGAGCGCGTCGCGCATCGCGCGCAGCTTGAGCTCCGACTCCGCATACTCGTCACTCGGCACGGAGTCGGCCACGATCCCGCAGCCGGCGAAGAGCGTCGCCTGGTGGCCGTCCATGAGCGCGGACCGCAACCCCACCGCGAACTCGCCGTCGCCGCTCGCGTCCATCCACCCCACGGGGGCGGCGTACCATCCACGATCCCACCCCTCGTGCTCGCGGATGAACGCGAGCGCTTCCTCGTGCGGCGCGCCCCCCACGGCAGGCGTGGGGTGCAGCCGCTCCAGGAGCGAGAAGAGGTCGGTCCCCTCGCGCCGGCGCGCGGTGATCGGCGTGTACAGATGATGAACATCGGGGAGCGTGAGGAGCGTGGGCGCGGCGGGCGCGCTCACCGCGTCGCACAGCTCCGCGAGCGCGCCGGTCAGCGCACGGACCACGATGTCGTGTTCCTCGCGGTCCTTCGCGCTTCCCATGAGCTCCGCGGCCCGACGCGCATCTTCCTCCGGCCCGCTGCCGCGCGCGATCGAGCCGGCCAGCGACGTGGCGCGCACCGTCCGCCCATCCACTCGCACCAATCGCTCGGGCGATGCACCGAGGAACACTCTGCGTCCACGCGCCACCGCGAAGATGTTGCACTCCGGGTGGCGCTCCTCCAGCCGGCGCAAGGCGGTGGCGGCGTCGGGTGCATCGTGTGGATGCCAAGCCACGGCACGCGCCGTGACCACTTTCTCCAGCGCGCCTTCGCGCACCGCGGCCGCGCCTTCCGCAACCACTCGCATGAAAGCGTCGCGGGTAGAGCAGGTGCGGTCCGGAGGACCTCCGGCACCAGCGCTTCCATTACCCGCCCCCACTCCAGTCCGCGCCCGTGCCGGTCCGTGGCCATTCATGGTATCCGCGAGCGCCGCCCACGCGGCTGCCGTGTCCGCGGCGCGGCCCGTGCCGAGCAGCCGCTCGCGATCCCGCTCGAGCGCGTCGGCCAGCTTCGAGGGATCATCCCCCGGCTTCACCAGCGCGCTCGTGGCCAGCCAGTTCCCGGCAGGCGAGGCGGCCACGCACTGTCGCGGCACCATGAGCCAGCTGTCGGGGAAGCCGAGCCATTCGGGAGCTGGCGGCCGAGCAGGGTCGAAGCGGAAGCCGCCCATGAGCATCGCTCGGCGACCGAAGGCGTGGACGTCGGAGTCGCCAGCGGCGCTCTGAGCCCCGGGCCCGTCGCAGACCGCTTCCGCGACCATCGCCCGCCAGAGCCGCGCGGCCGTGGCGAAACGCCCCGCGCCCGATGGCGCGATCGTGGCCGCGACACCGATGCCGGCCGCCGCCACCCCGGCGCTCGGTCGCGCCCAATAGATCCGGTCTCCAACCGATTCGGCGCTTTCGAACGCGTCGAGCGGATCGAGTCCGGGGAGCGCTTCTATATAGGTAGCGAGCACCGGGCGGCTCCGGGCCGCCGCCGCTGCCCGGCGCAGGAGCTCGACGAGCGTGGTGTCGCCCGCCGCGACCCGGGGTGAGGCGCTCATCTCCGCCCTCCGCGGCGCCCCCGGGCCGGGGAGCCGTTTCTCGCGCGCCGCGCCGAGGGTGGGCGGGGGGTAGAGCGGGCAGCGGAGCCTCCCCGCTTGGCGACCACGCGATCCGGATCGACCCCGAGCCCGCGCCAGAGGAGCCGGCGGAGCTCCGGGTAGTACGATTCCAGCGGCGGTGCGCTGGGAGTGACGAGCCACTGCACCACCACCTCGTTCACCGCGCCGAACCAGACCTGGCC
>DASSNL010000132.1:0-71465 GCA_035688075.1 Gemmatimonadaceae bacterium | reverse complement strand
ACAGCCGGAGAATCCGGCTGTAGCAATTCACCATTTCAGACCTGACCCCGCCTGACCCCGTTACGGCGTGGCGGCCAGCGCGGCGTTGGCCGTCGCCAGACCGGACCCGGTGGCGTCAGCACCCCAGCTCACGACGCTGGTCGTCCCGTCGGGGTTGGTGATCGTGCGCGATCCAGGCGGTAGGGGGACGGCCGTGCTCTCGAGGATCGCTTCCGCCTGGGCAGCGGTGAGCGAGGGATCCTTCTGCGCCATGAGCGCGACGATCCCCGCCACGTGCGGGCTCGCCATCGAAGTGCCGCCCAGGAAGAAGTAGCTCGTCTTCCCGCTCTGAAGCTGGAACGGTCCCAGCACCCACGATCCCGGGGCGGCCACGTCTAGATCCTGCCCGGTTTTGGCGCGGCTCGAGAAGTCGGTTATGTAGTAGTCGGACGCGTTGGTTGGATCGGGGACATCGTCCAGGGCCCACCACGTGCGGGGATCCCCATGCCACTCGCCCGTCCAGCCCGAGGCGGCAGCGGAGATCACAGGGGCGTACGCACCGGGGAAGGTCATGCCGGCCTCGCCCACGTTACCGGCGGCAGCCACTACTATGACCCCCTTGCTGATGGCGTAGTCGACGGCGGCCCTCTCGATCACGCTTCCCCCACCGCCGAGGCTCATGTTGATCACGACCGGCGAATTGGCGAGCGGACCTGCCTTGAGGTCGGCAACATACACTATCCCCCGCGCCACGACCGACGACCAACCACGGCCGCTCTGATTGAGCACCTTCACCGGGATGATGGTGGCAAGTGGAGCGACGCCGGTGATCGGCGTGCCGCCGAAATTGTAGCCGATGATGGTGCTGGTCACGTGCGTTCCGTGCGAGTTCTGATCGTGCTCCCACTTGTTGGGCTGCGACGAGACCGTTCCCTGGAAGCCGCCGCCTCCGCCGAACGAGATGGCGTACTGCTCGGCGATCCGCTCCTCGGGGAAGTACTGCCGCCACGAGTCGAGTAGGCCGCTGTCGATGACCCCGACGTAGACGCCAGCACCGGTGTACGGCACGGTACGCGTGAAGGGCCCTGGTCCGGAGCTGACGTTGAGCGCGTCCAGATCCCATGTGCTCAGCCCAACGAAGAAGTTGCTCACCGGGACCAGGTCGATGGGTGAGCCCATCCGTTCCACGTCCGGCTCTGCGGACTCCACGAAGGGGAGCGCCCGAACAGCTGCGAGATCGCTCGACATGATCCGCATCGTTACCGCGTGGATCTCCGGCACCACATCGAGCACCGTCCCCACACTTCCCAATTGCTTCAACATCGCGTTGGTCGGTTCGGAGGAGAGAAGCACGTTGGCCCCGATCGCCCCCTGAGTCGCTCCCTTCGCCAGGTTCGCACTCATGTCCGTGCCGGTGATTCTTTCGGACGGGCTCTCGCATGCAGCGATTCCGAGAGCCATCGCCAGACCCAACCAAGCCAACCTTCTACTCATGGCCTACCTCCACTGTGTGTTTGTGCGGTGCCGGAGTCGTGCTCGCTATAACACATGTAGGCCGAGCTTGGCGCCGAAACGCCGAGTGCGCAAGAGCAGGGGCCGGGTCAGGGCCAGGATCGTTGCGAGCGCCGGTGCAGAGCGCGAAGTTCCCTGCACCAGCGTTTGCTTCCTGGCCGCCCACCACGTGAGGCGCGATCCACCTCCACCGTCTCCCACCGCTCACGATGAATCTTGCCAGTCGCTCGGCGCTCACCGGCGCAATGCTCGCGTTGTCGGCAGCAGTGCTCCCCTCGCCTTCCGCAGCCCAGAAAGCCCCCGCGCCTCCGGCGGATCTCGACAGCTACGTGGCGCGCGTGATGAAGGAGTTCCAGGTACCGGGCCTGAGCGTCGCGATAGTGAAGGACGGCAAGGTCGCGGTCGCGAAGGGCTACGGCGTGCGCGAGCTGAGGAAGCCCGGGAAGGTGGACGCCCACACGCGCTTCGGGATCGCGTCGAACACGAAGATCTTCACCGCCACGGCGCTCGCGCTCCTAGTGGAAGAGGGGAAGCTCGAATGGGACGCGCCGGTGATCAGGTACCTCCCCGCTTTCGCGATGTACGATCCCTGGGTCACGCGCGAGATCACTGTGCGCGACCTCCTGGTGCACCGGAGCGGGCTCGGGCTGGGGGCGGGCGATCTGATGTGGTGGCCGAGCTCCGACTACAGCCGCGAGGAGGTCGTCCAGCACCTCCGCTACATCAAGCCGGCCACCTCGTTCCGGAGCGCGTACGCGTACGACAACGTGCTCTACTCGGTGGCCGGTGAACTGATCAAGGCGGTGTCGGGCCAGTCGTGGGAGGACTTCGTCTCCTCACGCATCCTCTCGAAGATCGGAATGACGGGGAGCAACGTCCGCGCATCGCTCGCGACGAAGGGCGACAACGACGCGGTGCCGCACGCCGAGGTGGAGGGCACAGTCCGTCCCATCACCCCCTTCGCCAACGACAACGTGGACCCGGCCGGGGGGATCAACTCGAGCGCCGCCGACATGGCCAAGTGGCTGATCGTGCAGCTCGACTCGGGACGCGTGGCCGACGGATCGCGTCTCTTCTCACCGCGCTCCACACGCCAGCTCTGGGCGATGGTCACTCCGATACCGATCGGGAATCCGGCGCCGGAGCTGGAGGCGCTCCGTCCCCAGTTCAACGGCTACGCGCTCGGACTCGGCGTGCGCGACTATCGTGGTCGCAAGATCCTCACGCACACCGGCGGCCTCCCGGGCTACGTGTCGCAGGTGACCATGGTCCCGTCGCTCCGGCTGGGTATCGTGGTGCTCACCAACATGGAATCGGGCTCCGCCTTCCAGTCGATCACATACCACGTGCTCGACCATTACCTGGGCGTGCCTCCTACGGATTATGTCTCCATCTACTCCAGGCTCGATGCGCGGCAGGCCGCGCGCGTCGACTCCGTCACCGCCGCCGCATCCACCGGGCGCGACTCTGCTTCGGGCCCGTCGCTCCCCCTCGAGCGCTACGTCGGCAAGTACACCGACCCCTGGTACGGCGAGGTAGACGTCGCGCGCGACGGTGACGGTCTCGTCATCCGCTTTACCCACACCCCTTCACTCGTGGGCGACCTGGTGCACTGGCAGTACGACACCTTCGTGGCCCGCTGGCGCGACCGTGAGCTGAGAGCGGACGCGTACATAACCTTCGCACTCGATCCCGACGGCACCATCTCCCACGCCACGATGAGAGCCGTCTCCCCCGCCACCGACTTCAGCTACGACTTCCAGGATCTGGTCCTGAAGCCGGTGAAGTAGGAGATTGAGGGAGGAGAAAGCAGAGAGCAGCGAACTGCCAGAAGGCAGAAGGCAGACAGCAGAAAGCAGCAAGGGCTCCTGGGGGTGAGGCCCTCGGCCTCGAGGCAGTTCACTGCTTTCTGCTTTCTGCCCTCTGCTTCCTGCTTTCACTTATCGGGAGGAACGATGGTCAAGCGTCACCACTGGGTGGTGCGCGTCACTCACTGGGTGAGCGCGGTGGCGATCATCGTCATGATCGGGAGCGGGTGGCGAATCTTCAATGCGTATCCCGCTTTCCACCGCAGGGGTGAGACGTTCTGCTGCTACCCGTTCGAGGGGAAGCCCATTCCCGGGTGGCTCACCTTCGGAGGATGGCTGGCTGGCGCGCGCAACTGGCACTTCGCGATGATGTGGGTGCTCGTGACCGCGGGTATCGTGTATCTCGCATTCATCTATTTGCACGGCGAGTGGCGCGACCTCACGCCGCGGCGAGGGACGCTGCGCGATTCGTGGGAGATGGCGCGCTTCTATCTCTTCGCGCGGGAGGATCACCCGCGTCAGGGTAAGTACAACGCGCTCCAGCGCACGGCGTATTTCGCGCTTCCGATCGTGGCGGCACTGCAGGTCGCGACGGGGATCGCGATCTGGAAGCCGGTGGAGCTTTCGTGGCTCACCGCGATATTCGGCGGCTACGTGTGGGCGCGCTACTGGCACTTCCTGATCACGGCGCTGCTGGTTCTCCTCATTGTGGTCCACGTGTTCATGGTACTGGCCACCGACCCGTACTCCATCGGCTCCATGATCACGGGGAAGTACAACCCTGATCTCTCTCCCGAGGAGCGGAACGCGCGTCCCTTCTATCACCTTCTCCCGCGGCCGCGGCACCCCGCGGCCGAGGAGTCCAGGCGATGAGCGTCGACCGGCGCAGCTTCCTCGTGAAGGGTGGTCTCTCGCTCGCTGCCCTCCTTGCCGCCTGCGACTCGCACGGCCCGCGGTGGGCGCGACCATTCCTGAAGACCGCCGAGCGGCAGAACGAAAAGCTGGAGCGCATCCTCCTCCGTCACACTTCCATGGATACGCCCGCAGCCGACGCTGCGATTGCGGGCGATGCGCTCCCGAGCTACTTCATCTCGAAGCGCGTACCCGTGTGGGACTCCGCAGTGCGCGGCAGATGGACGCTCGAGGTGAGTGGTCTCGTTCGACGCCCGATGCGTCTCACCCTCGAGCAGCTCGCAGCGCTCCCCAGCGTCACCATGAAGCTCGATCACTTCTGCGTGGAGGGGTGGTCGGCCGTCTCCACCTGGACCGGCGTGCGCGTGAGTGAGATCGCGAAGACAGCCGGAATTCTCTCCAACGCCCAGTACGTCGACTTCCAATCATTCGACGACGGCTACCACGAGAGCTGGGACCTCGAGAGCGCCACGCACCCGCAGTCGCTCATCGCCTACGGCCTGAACGGCCACTGGCTCGGCCCCGCCCACGGCGCCCCCGCGCGGATGTTCTCGCCCGTCAAGCTCGGCTACAAGAGCACGAAGTATCTCACCAGGGTCGTCTTCCTCCCCGAGCGCAACGGCGGCTACTGGAGTGACCAGGGGTACGAGTGGTACGGGGGAGTGTAGGGGAAAGAAAGCAGACAGCAGACAGCAGAAAGCAGTGAACGGCTCGGACTGCGGGGTCATCCCCGCGAAAGCGGGGACCCATGTTAGCCAGGCAAAACATGGGTCCCCGCTTTCGCGGGGATGACGGCTTCTAGTTCCTTACAGCCCTCACCCGCGAGGCAGTTCACTGCTTTCTGCTGTCTGCTTTCCGCCTTCCTGTAGTTCCTGTCTTGACAGGGGACCAGGCATAACATATATGTAGTCCGTCTACCTGTCGACGGGCTTACTATACTATGACGCCGCACGAAGGGGCCGAACGAGCTCCTCTTCCTCCGGGGACACTGGAGCTCCTCATTCTCAGGACGCTCACCCTCGGACCGCTGCACGGCTACGCGATCGCGCAGCACATCGCCGGTCTCTCGGATGGCGTACTGCAGGTCGAGCAGGGCTCACTCTACCCGGCGCTCGAACGTCTACTCCAGAACGGCTGGGCCACCGCGAAGTGGGGGAAGTCGCCCACCGGGCGCCGCGCCCGCTACTACACGATCACCTCCTCCGGCCGCAAGCGGCTCGGCGAAGCCATCTCGGCTTACGACCGGGTGTCGCTCGCGATAGGCCGCGTGCTCGGCCGCGCGTAACCCGAGCCCCAACGGTCGATGTCGCTACTCGACGCTTTTCATCACCGCCTTTCGGTCCTTCTGCATCCACGCCGATACGCGTCGGATGCCGAGGAGGAGATGCGCTTCCATCTCGAGCTGGAGACGATGCAGCAGCTGCACGCGGGTGCCGACGAAGACGTCGCGCGCCACACAGCTCGGCGGCGCTTCGGCAACGTCACCTGCATCACGGAGGAGAGACGGCGCATGAGCGGACTTTCCGCCATCGACAACGTTACCCAGGATCTCCGCTACGCCCTGCGCAGCCTCGGGCGGAACCGCGGCTTCAGCGTCGCGGCAGTGCTGACGCTGGCGCTCGGGATCGGAGCGACCACGGCGATGTTCAGCCTGATGAACGCACTCCTCTTCCGCCCTCTTCCCGTAGCGGAACCGGACCGGCTCTTCATCATCAACGAGCAGCGCGTGGGCGCGATCGTCCGGTGGATGGGGGCGGAGGAGATGATCCCCTACGAGAGGTTCCTGCAGTACCGCGAGGCGACCAGTTCCGTCTTCACCGGGCTGGCCGCATGGAAACCAGCCAGCTTCTCTTTGCATGCCGGGAGCGATCCGGCTACGACAGTGCAGGGCGCGCTCGTCTCCGCCAACTACTTCGACGTGCTCGGCTTGCGGGCTGCGGCGGGCCGCTTCGCGCACGGCGATGACGAGCGGGCGGTCGTGATCAGCTACCGATACTGGACGACTCGCTTCCAGAGCGACCCGCAGGCGATCGGTGAGGTTCTATACCTGGACAGCCGACCCTACACAGTCGTCGGCGTCGCGCCGCAGGGATTCAATGGTACCAGCGTCGTGCTCGACCTCGATCTCTGGGTACCGGCGCTCTCCACCGGCGCCGGTAACGAGGGGATATCCATGGGCAGTTGGCTGCTTCCGTTCGGCCGGCTCCGCCCTGGCGTGGACGTGACCCGCGCCTCTGCTGTCGTGAACGCCGTGGCCGTGAGAACTCCGCCGGGCGAGCCGCAGAGCAGGGTGCACGGCGCACGTGTCGAACCGTTGAGCGCCTTTCCTTCGGGTGGCCGGCCTGGAATGGTGCGCGATATCGGGATGTTTCTCGTGGCGGCCACTCTCGTGCTTCTGATAGCGTGTGCCAACATCGCGGGGATGCTGCTTGCCCGATCGGTAACGCGTGCGAGAGAGATCGCCGTGCGGCTGGCGATCGGTGCGAGCCGAGGGCGCCTGGTCCGACAGCTCATCATCGAAAGCGCCCCGATCTTCGTGATGGGTGGTGGCGGCGGGCTTCTAGTCACCCTCTGGTTCGCACGCACCCTGGCGGCGTGGGGACCCGAGCTCCCGAACGGGGTCGTGCTTGACCTCTCGCCAGACCTCCGCGTGTACGGCTTCGCCCTGGTGCTGTCGGTGACAACGGGAATCCTGATCGCCCTCTTGCCGGCGCTGCGCGCGTCCCGCACGGAGCTGGTCGGCGCGCTGAAGGATGGCGCAGCACGAGGAAGCGCCAGCACCCGCGGGCGCAGCATCTTCGTGGCGGGCCAGCTCGCCCTCTCGGTAGTTCTGCTCGTTGCCGCCGGTCTCTTCGTGCGAACGTTGCGACAAGCTCTTATGACGGACCCGGGGTTCGATCCCACCGATGTCACTGTGGCATCCATCGACCTGGATCGGCATGGATACTCGGAGGAGCGGGGCCGCGCCTTCTACGCCACGCTAACCGAGAAGTTGCGCGCAGTGGCGGGAGTCGAGAGTGTGGGACTTGCTCGATACATTCTCCTGAGCGGCGGAGTCGAGAGAAATGATATCGAAGCAGGAGATTCCGGATCCGGAGAAAGGATCCACTCCAATGCTACTCTCTCCGCCGCCGGTCCTGGCTACTTCCGCACCCTTCGCCTCCCCGTCGTGGCCGGACGCGCGTTCACGAAGGCGGATGTCGCCGGGAGCGCACCGGTCGTCGCCGTGAACGAGACCCTGGCACGGCAGCTCTGGCCCGGTCAGAGCCCACTCGGCAAGCAGCTCCACACTTTCGACCGGGATTTCGAGGTGGTTGGCGTACTTCGAGATGGAAAGTACGGCACCATCGACGAGGAGCCATACCCATTCATGCTCTTCCCCATTTCCCAGCGGTATCGTGGAACGATGACGCTGCACGTTCGCTCACGACTGCCGGCGCCCGAGCTCATAGCCCGAATCCGTGACGAGGTTCGCAAGCTCGACCCGAACGTCGCTGTCGAAGACGCAAAACCGCTCGACGACGTCATCGCCATGACGCTCCTCCCGCAGCGCTTCGCCGCCTGGATCATCGGCGTCTTCGGTGTAATGGGTCTCTTCCTGGCGGCAATCGGTATCTATGCCGTCCTCGCCTATCACGTCGCGCAACACACACGCGAGTTCGGCATCCGGCTGGCGCTGGGCGCGCGCGGAAGCGAAGTGCTCCTCCTGGTGATGCGAAGAGCGGTGATCATCGTGGCGGCCGGCACCGCCGTCGGCCTAGCTGCCGCGGCGGGGCTCACGCGCATACTGGCGGGCCAGCTCTACGGGGTGAGCCCTCTCGACCCCTTAACCTTCACCGCCGCCCCCCTCACACTCGCCGCCTTCGCCCTCGTCGCCAGCTACATCCCCGCCCGCCGCGCCACCCGCGTCGACCCCGTGTCTGCGCTCAGAGCGGAGTGAGGGAAGGAGGAGGGAGCAGAAAGCAGAAAGCAGACAGCAGAAAGCAGGAACAGTGGGAGGCAGGGCGCAGGAAGCAGGGAACCGCCTCGGGGGTGCTGCCCCGCAGGAGTAGGGACCTGTTTCCTGTCCCCCGTCTCCTGTTTCCTTTCCCCTCTCTCCTCTACCCCCTCGGAAGTTCCTGCTTTCTGCTGTCTGCTTTCTTCCCCTCCCCCTCCCCCTCCCCCTGGAACCGCACCCATCAACGATTGTACAATAGATACGTGCCATGGATCACAAAGCGCCGGTGACGGCTGCCGTGATCCGCCGGTACATGGTGTTCCCCCTCGGTGTTCCCTCTCGCCCGCGGACGGCCGGCTCGGGAAGCGAAGTCCGTAAATACCAGAAAAAAAGCAGATAGCCGACCGCCCGTCCCTTGTGCGCCGCCTGGAGCGGCGTAACGGGTAGGCGCGTCCCTCATGTGCCGTCGCTGACGGCTCGCTCGTCAGTCACCAGGAGCGGGGCTGGGCAACGCATGCCCTCCGAAGCCCCTCTTCCCTCGAGAGGTCTGCCTCCCGAGATCGCAGCTTTTTCTCCCGCCAGCCAGTCGTGATGAAGCGAACTGACATCCTCCCATTCCTCCTCCTAGCTCCCGTCCTCGGCTTCGTGGCCATGCAGGCGCGCCAGTCGCCCCGGCTCACGGCCACGTCCCAGGCAGCCGTACTCGCGGCCGGACGATCGTCCGATGACGGACGCTCGGAACGAATCGCCGCGCCACTCCCCGACCGGGCCAGCGCCGAAGGCAGTCTCGCCGCCGCGAGCGCACCGGCAGCCGCCGATGCACGTGACGTCGATGACATTCGCCGCCGCCTCGCCCTGGGCTCCAGTGGTACCTACATCGACGAGATCCTCGCCGAGCGTGACTCCTCGCTCGCGCGCTGGCCGGATCGGGTCAACAAGCCGATCCGCGTCTGGATCGCCGACGGCAGTAACGTGGCGGATTGGAAAGACGAATTCCCGGCGCAGGTGCGCGACGCCTTCGACGAGTGGACCAGTCTCGAAATCCCCGTCCGCTTCGTCTTCGTGACCGATTCCTCCGACGCCGACGTGCACGTCAGCTGGATCGATCACTTCGACACCCCGATAAGCGGGAAGACCCTCTGGGCGCGCGACCGCAGCTGGTGGATCGTCAACGGAAACATCACCCTCGCACTCCACCACAACGGTGGCGAGCCGCTGGACGACTCCGCGGTGAAGGCGATCTCGCTGCACGAGGTGGGACACCTGCTCGGCCTCGACCACACGCTCGACACCTCGAACATCATGACCGCGCGCGTTCGCGTTCGCGACCTCTCCTCGGCCGACCGTGCGACAATGGAGCTGCTCTACACCCTGCCGCCCGGCAGCGTGAAGTAAGCGACGGGTCAGGTCTGGAATAGCGAAGGGGTACGGCTGCCGTAGCAGCCGTACCCCTTCGCTATTCCAGACCTGACCCGTCGCGAGAGCAGAAAGCAGAAAGCAGAAAGCAGGGACTGCAAGGAGACAGGAAACAGGGAACTGGGAACTGGAAACAGGGAACTGGAAACAGGGAACTGCACACTAACAGCCGTCATCCCCGCGAAAGCGGGGACCCATGTTCTGTCTGGCTAAAATGGGTCCCCGCTTTCGCGGGGATGACGGCTTCTAGTTCCTTACAGCCCTCACCCCCCCAGGCAGTTCACTGCTTTCTGCTTTCTGCTCTCTGCTTTCTTTCTACAACTTCTTCTCCACTTCCCCCACCGCCCGCCGTGCGCTCTCAGCGGCCTGGTGGACGAATTCGGCGGCGGCCTCGGCGAGGGCGCGGCCGGCGGCGGGGTCGCTGAGGGCGGCGACGTTGATGCGGACGTTGTAGGCGGCGCCGCGGCAGGCGGCTTCGGCGAGGAGAGCGGCGACGCCGGCGTCGGAGACGGCGTTGGTGTTCCCTTTCGCGGCGGCGATCTCGGCGAGGGCGGCGACTTCGGCGGCGGCGCGGGCCGTTTCGAGCGGTACCTCGCTCGCGCCCACGAGCGCGGCGGTGATCGCGGCGGAGCGCGTACCCTGTTGCTCGGGCGTGTCCTTCGGGAGCTTGTAGGCGGACGACACCGCGGCGTACGACTGAGCGTCGAGGGCGACGAGCTCGTTGAGCCGCTGGCTCAATTCGGCGCCACGGCGCGCGACCTCGCGGAGATCGTTCTCCACGTCGGCGTACTTTTTCCGGCCCACGGTGAGTGCGGCGACCATCTGCACGAGCGCCGCGGCGAGCGCGCCGGTGTGCGCCGCTACGCTGCCACCTCCCGGCGTGGGCGTGGCCGCGGCCACTGAAGCAACGAACTCCTCGAGACCCAGCTTCTGGTCCGACGAGGCGGCTGCGCGCACGCGACGCTCGAGAACCTGCTCGGGGTCGAAGTTCGCGAGCTGGAGGTGCCGGGCGGCAGCCTCGAATAGCGCCTGCTCCGGAATCAGGCCTACGATCTCGCTCCACGTAGTCGCCACGCCCGACGCCGCGGCTTCCATCTTCACCATGTCGTACGCCCGGTGCACGGGGGTCTGCGCGATGTCCACCAGATTCATGGAGACCTGCGCCTGTCCTTCGACCTCGAGGCCGAGCGCCTTCACGTAGCGCAGGCCGCCGGAAGAGCCGCGCACGGCGCGCGCGACCTGCTTGGCGGTGCTCAGGTGCGAGGCGTCGCCCAGATAGACGTTGTAGGCCACGAGGAAGGGGCGCGCGCCGATCGCCACTGCGCCCGCGGTGGGATGCACTCTGCTTGGCCCGAAGTCGGGAGCGCGCTCTGGCTTCGTGGGCATCTCGTCGCGGATCCCCTCGAACTGGCCGCGTCGCACGTTCGCGAGATTTTCGCGCTCGGGACGGGTGGCCGCGCGTTCGTACAGGTACACGGGGATCTCGAGCTCCGATGCGACGCGCTGTCCCAGCGTGCGTGCCAGCTCCACGCACTGCTCCATGGTGGTTCCCTCTAGCGGGACGAAGGGAACCACATCCGCCGCGCCCATGCGCGGGTGCTCGCCCTGGTGCTCGTTGAGATCTATGTTATCGCGCGCCGCGCGAATCCCCGCGAAGGCCGCGTCCACCGCACTTTCGATCGGCACCACGAAGGTGATCACGGAGCGGTTGTGCGATTCATCGGAGCTGACGTCGAGCACCGTGACTCCCTTCACGGCTGCGATGGCGTCGCGGATCTCCTGCACCACTTCGGGACGGCGGCCTTCACTGAAGTTGGGGACGCATTCTACGAGTGTCATTGCGGACCGGGTTCGGGTTTCGGGTGGCTCCTCTCGGTGATCACGGCTCCAGGGGAAAGTACATCGGGTACCAGAGGGCAGGCATCATCTCGGCTGCGTAGGCTTGGTTCTCAGGGAGAGGGCAGCCCGCGGTTCACGCGGAGGTCGCGGAGGGGTAAGGCGAGAGGACGCGGAGGGGCTCCTCTACGACCTTACCTCCTCTCTCCGTTTTGACATCACTGCAAGTGAAAGTCGGGTGAGTTTTGGGGGAACTGCTCCCGCTCTCTCGAGTCCTGCCCACCGGGGCAGAACTGGAGGCGAGGGAGCAGTTCCCCCATTCACGCTGAGCTATCCCTGTCCCGATCTCTGAAGAGGACCGGAGTACTCGTCACACAGGGTTCTCTCCGCGGCCCTCTCGCAGTTCCGTCCGCGACCTCCGCGTGAACCGCGGGCTGCCCTCTCCCCCGCAGACCAAGCCTACGCAGCCGAGATGATGCCTGCCCCCGCAGACGTCACGCCGCTTCCTGGAGCACATTCAGCAGCCATGGATGCATCGCGGCACTGCCTGCGACGATTGAGGAAGGGGTGTAAGGGACGTCTCCGCCATCGAGGGTGGTCACGATGCCGCCGGCTTCGCGGATGATCAGGACACCGGCGGAGAAATCCCAGGGGGAAAGCTCCAGCTCCCAGAAGGCGTCGAAGCGGCCGCAGGCTACGTCGCAGAGGTCGAGAGCGGCGGAGCCGGCGCGGCGGAGGCCGGAGGTGGCGCGGCTCACCGCCTCGAACTGTCGGAGGTAGCGCTTCACGTGCGCGAAGCTGCGAAAGGGGAAGCCGGTGCCGATGAGCGCGCGGGCGGGGTCGGTGTTGGACGACACCGAGATGCGCGAGCCGTTGCGCTCCGCACCGCCGCCGATGGAAGCGGTGAAGCACTCGCCGGTGACGGCGTTCTGAACGACGCCGGCTGAGAGAGTGCCGTCGAGCACCAGCGCAATGGACACGGCGTACTCGGGGTAGCCGTGCAGGAAGTTCGTGGTGCCGTCGAGCGGATCGACGATGAAGTGCGTACCTTCTCCCGGCGAGCTCTCCGGAGAGAGCTCCTCACCCATCACGTTCGAACCGGGTACGAGCCGCGCCAGCGTCTCGCGGATGACTCGCTCGGCGGCGGTGTCGACGTCGCTGACGAAGTCCGCGTGCGACTTGACGCGCCACTCCAGGTTGGCGCGCTCGCCGGCGCGGCTCGCGATCAGATCCGCCGCACGCGCGGCGGCGGTGACCATGTGAGGAAGCAGCGCGCCGGCGCGTTCGGCGTGCGGATGTGGCGAGGTCAGGTGTGCTTGCACGGCTCTTTCAGCGCTCATAGCTTGGTCGAATGACGAGAATCTTCAGCGGAATCCAGCCCTCGGGCGAGCTGCATATAGGCAACTATCTCGGTGCCGTTCGGAATTGGGTGCAACTACAGAACCAGCACGAGTGCATCTACTGCGTCGTCGACTATCACGCCATCACGGGGAGCTACGAGCCCGACGATCTCCGGCGCCGCACGTCCGACATGGTGATCTCGCTGCTCGCCGCAGGGTTGGACCCGGGGAAATGTACGCTGTTCATCCAGTCCATGGTTCCCGAGCACACCGAGCTGCAGTGGATCTTCAACACAGTCACACCGCTCGGCGAGCTCGAACGCCAGACGCAGTACAAAGACAAAGCGTCGCGCCAGGAGAGCGTGCTCGCGGGTCTGCTGAACTACCCGGTCCTTCAGGCCGCCGACATTCTGCTCTACAGAGCGGAGGCGGTGCCGGTGGGCGAGGACCAGCTGCAACACCTCGAGCTCTCACGTGAGATCGCGCGGCGGTGGAACTCCAAGTTCGGCGTCGACTACTTTCCGGAGCCGCAGCCGCTCCTCACCACCACCCGTCGCATCATGGGGCTGGATGGGAGAGCGAAGATGTCGAAGTCGCTCGGAAATACGATCGGCTTGCTGGAGGAGCCGGACTCGATCTGGAACAAGCTGCGTCCAGCGGTCACCGATCCGGCGCGCGTCCGACGCGACGATCCCGGGACACCCGAAGTGTGCAACATCTATCATCTCCACCAGGCTTTCAGCGACGCGGCCACGGTGGAGCATGTGGCGGTCCAGTGTCGCGGAGCGGGATGGGGATGCATAGATTGCAAGCGCGTGCTCTTCGAGTCGATCCGACGCGAGCTCGACCCGATACGCGAGCGAGCTGCGGAGCTGCGCGAGCGGCCGGAGCTGGTGCGCGATGTTCTCGAGCAGGGCGCCGCTCGCTGTCGCGCGCTGGCGAGCGAGACGATGCGCGAGGTCAAGGAGCGCATGGGACTTGCATGAGGAGCGCCTGTCATTCTTCGCGAGCTGTCTATGCCGAACGAGAAAGGGCCCGAGGGAATGCTCACGCTGGTGTGCCTCACCTGCGGAAAGGAGAAGTACTTCGTGGATCAGCCGCCCGGCGACGTGACGTGCGATCGCTGCGGTGGCACGGTGTTTCGCAGCTTCTTCACTCCGACGAGTCCGGACGGTGCGACGCTCTCGCAGCTGGAGGAAACCTCTCGCAGCATAGCGCTGGACGAGGAATCACCCGACACTACCGCGGGCGATCTGGAAGATCTGAACAATCCCTAGAGCTCGCGGCGCTCCGGGACGGCGTGATTGACGCCGGGACGCGCCGATGACGGCCCACGACGGAGTCCGCCGTCTGGTGGTGGACCTCCGCGCGCGCGCGAGCGCCTGGGCGCTCCCGCCGAATGGCGCGGTCCGGCTTCGCGATGCGGCGCCCCCCGGTTGGGAGATCGTCTTCGTCAATGCGCTCACGTCGTCGGATGGCGACGGCGGCGCCGCTCCGAGCGAAGAGGTACGCGCTGCCGTGGCGGAAACGGAGGCGTATTTCGGTTATGGAATGGCGCGGACGCTCTTCACGAGCGCTCCCCAGCTGCGCTGGATTCACTCGGCGTCCGCCGGCGTGGGAGGGCTGCTCTTCTCCGAGGTGCGCACGAGCGGTGTGATCGTCACCAATTCGGCAGGCGTGCACGCCGTACCGATGGCGGAGTACATGCTGGGCGGGATCCTCTACCTGCTCAAATCGTTCGACATCGCTATCGAGCACCAGCGCGCCGGGATCTGGGACAAGAACGTGTTCGCCGGTCCCGCGAGCACGGTTCGCGAGCTGCGCGACTGTCGCGTGCTGATCGTGGGCGCGGGCGGGATAGGAAGCGCGCTCGCGACGCGGTTGACCATGCTCGGCTCGCGCTGCACGGGAGTGCGCCGGCATCCGGAGCGCGGCGTGCCCGATGGCTTCGAGCGCGTGGTGGGCCCGGACGAGTGGTACGAGTTGCTGCCGGAGGCCGATGTGCTGGTGGTCGCCGCGCCCGCGACGTCGGAGACGAAGTCGATAATCACCGGCGAGGTACTCGATCGCCTGCCGCCCGGCGCGATAGTGGTGAACGTCGCGCGCGGCTCGCTCCTGGACGAGCGTGCGCTCGCCGAGCGCCTCGACTCCGGTAAGCTTCGCGGCGCGGTGCTCGACGTCTTCAAAGAGGAGCCGCTTCCGTCATCGAGCCCGTTCTGGGGACTGTCCCGCGTTCTCCTCACCCCTCATGTTTCGGCGGTATCCCCTCACGACTTCTGGGAGCGCGAGCTCGCCCTCTTCGTGGACAACTGGCATCGGTACGTGGAGGGGAGAGAGATGAAGAACGTCGTGAACAAGGAGGCAGGTTACTGATGGCTGTGCAACTTCGCGGTGTCATAGCGCCCGTCGTGACGCCATTCGACGCGAGCACGGGGGAGATCGCGGCCGAGGAGTTCGGCGCGAACATCACGGCGCACCTGGACGAGGGGCTCGCGGGAGTGCTCGTTGCGGGATCCACCGGCGAGGCGGCTCTCCTCGACGATGGCGAGCGGCAGGCGCTGATAGAGCTGGCCCGCGCGCGCGTGCCGTCGGAGAAGCTGCTACTGGTGGGAGCGGGTGCGGAGTCCACCAGGGCGACCACGGCGCGAGCGCGCGACGCGGCGGAGCGCGGCGCGGACGCGGTTCTGGTGGTGGCACCACACTACTACGGTCCCGCGATGACCGACGAGGCACTCTCGGCGCACTACCGCCGCGTCGCCGACGAGAGCGCGGTGCCGGTGCTGCTCTACAACATCCCGAAGTACATGCACTTTGCGCTCTCCACGCGGCTCGTGGGCGAGTTGGCGCAGCACGAGAACATCATCGGGATGAAGGACAGCTCGGGTGATCTCGAGCTGTTGCGCCAGTATATCGCGCTCCAGAGCGAGAGCTTCACTGTTCTCACCGGACACGCCGGCACGCTCCTCTCCGCACTGCGCATGGGTGCTGGCGGTGCCATCCTCGCCGCATCGCTCTTCGCCGCGCCGCTCGCGCTCGAGGTGTGCGATGCGTTCGCCGCGGGTGATGACGCGCGTGCGTCCAGCGTGCAGGAGCGGCTTGCGCTACTCAACAAGGAGATCGTGGGCACGCTCGGTGTTCCGGGAATAAAGGCCGCGCTGGATCTGGCAGGTCTGAACGGCGGCGCACCGCGCGCGCCCCTCCTCGATCTCTCCACGACCGAGCGCGACCGGGTAGCGAGCCTGGTGCGTTCGGCCGGCATGGTGCGCGCTGCCTGATCCGTGCGTGGAAGCGGCGCGGCGCCACCTGGAAAGGCTGGCTGCCGTGCCGCGCCCGGCAGGGTCGCCGGCCGAGTCGGCCGCTCGCGACTACTGCGCCGGGGTGCTCCGCTCGCTCGGCTTCAGAGTGAGCGAGGAGCCGTTCGAGTTCTCCGCACTTCCCGGCCGGCTGGGTACACCGCTCTGCGGCCTGGCATCCATCCTCATGCTTGCCTCCGCGGGACACCTGGGCTGGCGCGGGCACGCGCTGGGTGCGCTCGCCGTGCTGGGAGCCGGCGGCATCATCGTGCTGGGGGTAGCGTGGTGGCTCGCGCGATTCGGCGTGCTCGCGTTACCCTGGTGTCGCGAGCGTGCGGTCAATCTGGCCGCCGAGCGAGCGCCGGCGGGAGCCGAGCCGGCGGTGTGGCTGGTAGCTCACCTCGACTCGAAGAGTCAGCCGCTTCCGATCGCGATTCGCGCTCTTGGCGTGATGGCGTCGTTGGCGATCTGGCTGGTGTCGCTCGTGGTGAGCGCGCTGCAGAGTGGAGGAGCGCCACTGGCGGGGTACTGGCCGCTCCTCACGATCGCCGGGGTGCTTGCGGGGATCCCCGTGGCGGCGAGTGTTGTGGGATCGCGGTCGCCCGGGGCGCTGGACAATGCGTCCGGGGTAGCTACGGTACTACTTGCGGCGGAAGGATCGCCGAGCGACCGTTCGGTTGGCGTGTTATTGACGAGCGGCGAAGAGCTCGGTCTGGCCGGCGCGCGCGGGTGGGCACGTGCGAGGCGCAGCGTTTCGACGGCGATCAACGTGGACGGGGTGGACGACCGGGGAACCATCCGTGTGATACATCCGAGTCCGCGCCCGATTGCTCTTCTGGATGCGATCGCCCTCGCCGCAGGCGAGCTCGGCGTTAATATTTCGAGTGGCCCGCTACCTCCAGGGCTGCTGGTGGACAGCGTGGCGCTGGCCGACGGAGGGTGGAAGGTGGTTACTCTGAGCAAGGGCGATTGGCGAACTGTAGCGCGGATCCATACGCCGGCCGACGACCTGGCTGCGCTGCGCGGAGAGGGCGTGGCAGAGGTCGCCACCCTTGTGCGGCAGACACTCGCTGAGCTAGGCTGAGATGGCGCCGCTGCTGCTTTTCATAGCACTGATAGCGGGACTCCTGATGATTCCATTCGGCCTGCCGGGCCTATGGGTCATGGTCGGTGCCGCGTTAGCATACAGTTACCTGGGACCAGCGGGCGCCATCGGGGCTTGGACAGTGGTGGCAGTGGCGGTGTTGGCCGGGGTGGGGGAGTTGCTCGAGTTCCTCCTGGCGGGAAGATATGCCCGCCGCTACGGTGGCTCGCGCCGGGCGGGTTGGGGTGCCATACTAGGTTCCATTGTCGGAGCGGTGATGGGCGTTCCCGTGCCTCTGGTGGGATCGCTCATAGGCGCTTTTGCGGGCGCGTTTGCTGGTGCGTGGATAGCGGAGCTGACGCGGAAGACGGAGATCCGCGCTGCCACCCGCGTGGCTACTGGCGCTCTCCTGGGCCGGCTGGTGGCTGTCGCAGTGAAAGCCGGAATAGGTTGCGCGATACTGGTTTGGGTAGCGTTCGCCCTGATGATGGGGCGATGAGGCGTCGGGCGGACGATCGCCCGCTGTACAGGAGATGTGAGGATTCCATGAGCGATGCGACCGGCGTAGAGAATCTGCCGCTCTCCGGCGCGGTAGAGGATGGCAAGTACGTCTACTGCATCACCAGGCAGGAAAAGCCGCGCGACTTCGGAACCATAGGTATCGGTGAAGGTGCGAACCGTGTATACACGGTGCACTATCGCGATCTGGCGGCTGTGGTGAGCGACACTCCGATCGTCATCTACGATCCGACGCGCGAGAACGTGCTCGCGCACGAGTTCGTGAACGAGACCGTGATGCGCGAATGGACGGTGATCCCGATGTCCTTCGGCACGGTCTTTCGCTCCGAGGAAGATGTGTGCGAGCTGCTGCGCTCCACCTATCAGGCCTTCAGCGACGTGCTCGACAAGATGCGCGACAAGATCGAGTTCGGTCTCAAGGTGCTCTGGGATCGTGAGCGTGTAATCGCCACGCTCGAGCGCGAGAACGACGAGATACGCCGACTGAAGGACGAGATCGACCGTAACGCGCAGAGCTCCACCTACTTCGCGCGCATGCAGCTGGGTCGCCTCGTGGAGGGCGCGCTCGAGGACACCGGTAACGCTTTCGTGGCCGACATCCACGAAGCGCTCAAGGATGTGGCCGTGGCGAGCCGCAGCAACAAGCCGATCGGCGATCGCATGATCATGAACGCCGCCTTCCTGGTGGAGCGCGACCGCGAGCGCGCCTTCGACGAGAGGGTCCGCGAGATCTCCCGCAAGTACGAAGATCTCCTCACCTTCAAGTACACCGGCCCCTGGCCCCCGTACAACTTCGTGAACATCAAGCTGAAGCTGGAGAGGGCGGAGGGGTGAGAACTGCAGGGTTCAGGAGGCAGGGTTCAGGGTTCAGGAACTGCGAACTGCAAGGAAACAGGAAACAGGTGACTGCCTCGGGGGTGAGGGCTCTCTCCCCACGAGCTGGTACCTGTTTCCTGTTTCCTGTTCCCTTCTCCCCCTGAACCCTGCCTCCTGAACCCTGAACCCCGGACCCTGCCCCATGTCCCTCCTCACCAAACTCCTCTTCTTCCCCATCTCCGGTCCCGTGGCGGGGATACGGTGGTCGCTGGGGAAGGTGCAGCGGGTGGTGGAGGAGGAGCTGGTAGATGACAGCTCGGTGAAGCAGGAGCTGATGGAGCTGCAGCTGCTGCTCGAGCTCGGGGACATAGACGACGACGAGTACGTGCGGCGCGAGGCGCTGCTTATGGAGCGGCTGCGCGAGGTGCGATACTGGCGCGAGCAGTTTGGTCTGCAGGCTCCCGCCGGTCCGGTGAGAGTTGCCAGGGGTAGCGGGGACGCGGCGGAGGTAGCGAGTCTCGGTGACGAGTGAGCGGGCTGGATGCGCTCCTCGACATTCTACCGCCCCGGGTGCTCGTGTGCGGGAAGGGCGGTGTAGGGAAGACCACCTGTGCGGCCGCGCTGGCGACGCGCGCTGCGACGCGCGGGAGGAGTGACGAGCGCACGCTGCTCCTCTCCACCGATCCGGCGCGGTCGCTGGGAGACGCCATCGGTGTTCCGCTTCGAGGCTCGCCCGCCCGGATTCCCGAGGTGCCCGGCCTCTTCGCGATGCAGCTCGATCCGGCGGTCGCACACTCGCGATTCCTCGCGAAGTGGCGCGACACGCTGATCACCCTCTTCGATCGCGGCACCTACCTCAGCGATGCGGAGAGCGCCGGACTCATAGACGCGGCGCTGCCGGGGATAGACGAATCGATGGCGCTGCTCACCATTCTCGACATCGAGGATGAAGGGTGGACGCGCCTGGTCGTGGATACGGCTCCCACCGGGCACACGTTGCGTCTCCTCGAGCTCCCCGGATCGTTCTCCGCGCTGCTGGCGCTGCTCGACGCGATGCAGGAGAAGCACCGCTTCATGGTGCACGCGCTCACGCACCGTTACCGCGAAGATGACGTGGATCGTTTCCTCGAATCGATGCGGGAGCGGCTGGCGCGCTTCCGCGCGGCGCTCACCGACCCGGACCGATTCGCGGTGGTGCTGGTGACCCGAGCGGAGGCGATGGTGGCCGACGAGAGCGTGCGCTACGCTTCGCGCCTTTCGAGCATGGGCCTCGCGCCGCGCGTCGTAGTGGTCAATGCGCTGCCGCTCGGCGAGCTCGACGATGAGAGCGATGCGGCGCTGCACGAGATAGGGCGCGCCGCTCCCGGCGCGGCGCGCTTCGCGGTGGAGCGTCTGAAGCACGCGCCAGTGGGGCTCGCGGGGATCCGGCAGTGGGGCGAGGCGATGGAACAGCGCACCGGCGTCGTGCAATCGGGCGCTGGAGCCACGAGCGCCGCTCCCTCTTTCCACGACGGTGCGCCGTCACCCCGACGCACGGCAGCGCGCGCCGCGGCGCTCCCACGGATCGCCCCGCTCACCATCGTCGCCGGCAAGGGCGGTGTGGGTAAGACGAGCGTGGCGTGCGCACTCGCGATCGCAGCGGCCGACCGCGGCGGAAGCACGCTGGTGGTCTCCACCGATCCAGCGCCTTCGATCTCCGACGCGCTCCTGCAACCGATCGGCGACGCGATCACTTCCGTAGATGGAGTGAACGGCCTCTCGGCGCAGCAGCTCGATGCATCGGCCGCCTTCGATCGTTTTCGCGAGCGCTACCGGGAGAGGGTGGATCACCTCTTCGATTCGCTGCTTCGTGGCGCGATGGATGCCGCGCACGACAGGATGGTGGTGCGTGACCTGCTGGCTCTGGCTCCGCCGGGTATCGACGAGCTGTACGCACTCACGGTGCTCGGGGAACTGCTCGAGGAGCGACGCTTCGCGACGATCGTGGTGGATCCCGCGCCTACCGGGCATCTCCTTCGCCTCCTCGAGCTCCCCCAGCAGGCGCTCGAGTGGACGCACCGGCTCCTGCGCCTGATGCTCGACTACCGCGAAGTGGTGCCGCTGGGCGAGGCGGCCGAGGAGCTGCTGGCATTCGCGCGGAGAACGCGCGCCCTGGTGGCGATGCTGAACGACAGCGAGCGTGCCGGTGTGCTGGTGGTGACCATGGACGAACCACTGGTGCGTGACGAGACCGCGCGACTCGTGGAGAGCATCCGCTCGCTTGGCGTTTCGGTAGAGGGCGTGCTCTGGAATCGTGCCACCGGATCACACGCCGCGCCTCTTCCTCTGGAGCGTCCGCTCGCACACTTTGAGTCACCCGTCACAGTGCCGGCTCCGCGCGGTGTGGACGCCCTGCGCGGATGGTCGGCTTCCTGGAGGAGCGCCGCGATCGGTGATCACTGACGAGCATGCAGCCGCTGAGCAGGTAGTCTACGTGTATGGAGTCGCGGCGGGGTCGCTGGATCTCTCCGATGCGCCTCCCGGCGTGGAAGACGCACGCGTGGTAACAGTGGAGGACGACACCCTCGCGGCGCTCTGTTCGTTCGTGGCTGCGCACGACTACACGGGCGAGCCGATCGAATCGCGTGCGGGCGACGTGGAATGGGTCGGGCCCAGAGCAACCGCGCACGATGCCGTGCTCACCTGGGTGAGCGACCGTGTGGAAGTCGTGCCCTTCTCCATGTTCACGCTCTTCTCCGGTGCCGAGGCGGTGAGATCTATGCTGCGCGAACGCCGCGGCTCGCTGTCGGATGCACTCGCGCGCGTGCGTGGTGCGAGCGAGTACACGCTGCGGGTCTTCCAGAGCAACGCGCCGGTGGATGACACGGCACTGGCAGATGGCAGCCCGCGCATCGCGGAGCTCGAGAGGCTCGCAGCCGAAGCGACGCCCGGGCAGCGCTATCTGCTCGAGCGCAAGCTGGAGAAGGCGAGGCGGGAGGAGCGATCGCATGCGGGCGCCTCGGTCGCCGCGGACGTCGCCTCAGCGCTCGCCGCACATTCGCTGGGCGTCGTCCGCTCGCAACTGCCGTCGTCATCCGAAGGCAACGCGGGGGCTCGTGCCGTACTCGACGCATCGTTCCTCGTGAAACGCGACCGTGTGAACGAGTTGCGTGCCGCGCTCGGAGCGCTGGCGGAGAAGTACGAGCCGCGCGGCTTCCGCTTCGAGCTGACCGGTCCGTGGCCGGCGTATCACTTTGCGCGCGCGAATGTCTGATGCCTGGCGACGACATCGAACCGATCTCCGACGAGGAGCGCCTCGTTCTGGGCGAGTTGCTCAATCACGTGCTGGACAAGGGAGTGGTCATCACCGGCGACGTGACGATCTCCGTGGCGGGAATCGACCTCATACGCGCTGGCCTCTCCCTCTACCTGACCTCCGTGGAAACGCTGGAGCGCGCTCCGAGTTCGAGCGGTGATCTACCTGTACTGCCTGACTGATCCCGGGTGCGAGCCGCCGGCGGAGCTACGCGGGATAGCCGGAGAGAGGGTTCGCTCGGTGGGGTCCACGGGGCGGGTGGCCGCCTGGGTGAGCGATCTTCCCGAGGATCCGGGCCCGGCCACGGCGGAGCTGGTGCGGGTGCACGATCGCGTGGTGCGCGCCGCGCTCGCTCTCGAGACGCCGCTGCCGGCACGGTTCGGCCAGAGCTTTGCGGGCGACGCCGCTCTCACGAGAGCGCTCGAGCCGCGCGTGGAGGCGATGGAACGCTCGCTCGAACGGGTCCGTGGCGCGGTCGAGATGACGGTGCGGATTCTTCTGCCCGGGCTCCCGGCGGCCGAGGCGGCCGAGGGGAGGGAGGAGATCGTTCCCGCCGCCGGTGCGGGGCGGGCGTACATGGCTCGGTTGCGGGAGCGGCGGCAGGCGTCGGCCGAGCTCAGGAGGGAGGCCGAATTCTTGCAGGCCCGCGTCGCGCGCGCGGTGGACGAACTTGCCCGCGAGGGAGTAAGTTCTCCTGTAATGCCTGGGGCTCATTCTTTCTCGCTGTCGCACCTGGTGGCGCGGGAGGCGGTAAGCGAGTATCGTCTGGCAGTCGATTCACTCGTGAAGGGCGACCCGGCCCTGCGGCTGTTGGTCTCGGGTCCCTGGGCGCCGTACAGCTTCGCCCGGATCGCCAGTGAGTGAGGACGTGGGGAAGGGCGGGGAGCCGGCCGTGAAAGCATCGCCGGGGACGGCCGCGGCGTTCGAGCGGGAGCTCGGAGAGCTCGCCCCATCGTTGCCGGAGCGGATAGACGTGGATCCGGCGGCCGCGGAGAACGGGCTCGCCCGGCTGGTTCTGACGATCATAGAGCTGCTTCGCGATGTCCTCGAGCATCAGGCCGTGCGCCGGATGGACGGGGGGACGCTGGACGAGAGCGAAGTCGAACGCCTGGGGCTCGCCCTCATGCGGCTCGACGAGCGGATGCAGGAGATCAAGACGATTTTCGGTCTGACAGACGAGGACCTGGACATCGATCTCGGCCCTCTGGGCCGATTACGCTGATGCAGTTTATCCAATATCCGGAGCGCAACGCTTGCCTGAGTATCTAGCGCCCACGCGCAGTCACGGACTCGTGGAGATCCTGGACAGGGTTCTCGACAAGGGACTGGTCATCGCGGGCGACATCAAGATCAACCTCGCGAACGTGGAACTCCTGACCATCCAGGTACGCCTGCTCGTCTGCTCCATAGACAAGGCGGAGGCGATCGGGCTCAACTGGTGGCGGTACGACCCGCGGCTCACCGCAGCGGCCTCTTCCTCGTACGCACTCGGCGCGCTCGACCTCGAGACCCGTCTCGAGCGGATCGAGCGCCGGCTGGACACCCTGGTAACCCAACCACGACCCGCGCGTCCCGAGCGCGCGGGACCTGAACCCTCACCAACGGAGTAAGCACGATGGCTGTCGAAAGGTCCCCTGGTGGCAGTTCGCTGATCGACGTGCTCGACCGGGTGCTCGACAAGGGCATCGTGATCGACGCGTGGGTTCGCGTCTCGCTCGTGGGTATCGACCTGGTGACGGTGGAGGCGCGCGTCGTCGTCGCGTCCATTGACACTTACCTGAAATATTCCGAAGCGGTAGGAATCACTGCTCCAGTCTCGCGCCCGCGCGATCTCGCGGCCGCGGCTGCCGAAACGGAGCTCGACCGATACGCACGCGAGAACGCGGAGCTGAAGCGGCGTCTCGAGGAGCTCGCGATGGTAACCCCAAAGGGCACGCTCTAGCGGAGTGGGCGGGACCGTCGGGGAGCATGACGTGACGCGGAGCTCCGCACTTCTCGATCGTGAGCTGGCCGGACTTCTCGCCGATCTGGCCGAGAGTCCGGACTTCGCGGCGGCGGAATCGCTGCTTCTCAAGCAGTTCAGCGAGGCGGCGGGCTCCACGCGTGCGGCGCTCTACGTGGTCGATTCCACCTTCCGGCGGCTGGAGCCGCGCGGGGGCCAGGGGATCGTCACGAGGGGCGCGCAGCGCGCGCCGGTGCCGCTCGACGACGAAGGACACCCGATGACCGTTGCTGCGCTCGGTCACGAGGTGGTAGTCTGCGGCGACGGCAGGCTGGCGGATCTCCCCTTCGAGACTGCCGTCCTCCTCCCGCTCCCGCAGGCGCGCTACAAAGGCGGACCGCAGTCGCAATCGGGTCGATCCTGGTCGGTGGCTTCGCGCTTCGCCTGCTCGGCAGTGTTCGATTGGCCGGGCGCCAACAGCGAGCGGCGTCGCCGGCTCGGGCACGTGGTCTTCGGCGTGCTCGCTCTGGAAGGGCGACCCGAGGACGGAATCATCCGGGAGCTGGCCGACGCCGCTCTGCTCACCGGTCCGGTGATCGCTCGCGCGCACGCACTCGAGGGACTGGGTCGCACGGCCGAGCGACTGGACGACGAGCGGAATCTTCTCACGGCCATCATCAGTGCACTCCCCGATCCGATAGTCATCACCGACTCGGCCAACAGGGTCGTGGTGCAGAACCAGCGCGCCGATCTCCTCCTCTCCATGCGAGACGACGACTCCGAGGGACGGCGCCGGGCGGTGGAGATCAACAACCTGCTCTTCAGCTCCTTCCTGTCGAGGGCCGCGCTGGCGGGCGGCGTGCGCAGCAGCTCGCGAGAGCTGAACCTCGTGGATCCCAACGAGGGCACCGACCTTCTCTTCGAGGTACTGGCTCATCCGCTCCCGGCTAGCATTGCGCGAGGCGGGTCGTACGTGTCGGTGCTGCGCGACGTGACGGACCTCAAGCGCGCCTCGATAGAGCTGGAGCGGCAGTACAACCGCGCCCGGGTCACCGAGATGGAGGCGACGCGCGAGCGCGACCGCCTGAACCTGATCCTCAACAACGTGGGAGATCCGATCCTCGTCACCGACGACCAGGCGAAGATCTTCCTCATGAACCCTCAGGCCGAGCAGCTCTTCGAGACGCCGCGCGGAAACGCGGACAGGCGACAGCTGCAACGGGTGCGCGAGAACGACACCAAGTTCACCACGCTCATCTCGGATTTCGTGCTCAGCCCCGCCACCTTCCGCCGCGAGCGCATCGCGCTCCAGCAGCCGCGCGAGGGGCGCGAGCTCCCCGTGGAGGTGCTATCCGGGAAGGTGCTCAACGAGCGCGGCGAGCCGCTGGCCATCGTGTCGGTGCTTCACGACCTCACCAAGCAGGTCGAGAACGAGCATCTGAACCAGGAGCTCACCGCGCTGAACTCGAGCCTCGAGGATCGGATCCGTCTGGCCACCGCGGACCTCGAGGCGCAGAACCTCAAGTTGCAGTGGCAGTCCAACGAGCTGGAAAGAGCGTATCGCCTGAAGTCGGAGTTCCTCGCCAACATGAGCCACGAGCTGCGTACGCCGATCAACGCCCTCATCGGCTACACGGCGCTCATGCTCGACAGGATCTACGGGGACCTCACGGCGAAGCAGGTCGAGGGGCTCACGCGCATCCAGGCATCGGCGCAGCATCTGCTCGCGCTCATCAACGACATCCTCGACCTGGCGCGCATCGAGGCGGGGAAGACGCCGGTTCGGCTCGAGGCGTCGGAGCTGCGGCCTCTCCTCGTGGAAGTGGCCGAGCAGATGGAGCCGCTGGTGAAGCGGAAGGCGCTCGATTTCCGCGTGAGCATCGACGAGCACATCCCCGTCGTGCTCACCGATCCCACGAAGGTGAAGCAGATCGTGCTCAACCTGCTGTCGAACGCGGTGAAGTTCACCAACCGGGGCTTCGTCTCCTTCGGCGCGTCCACCAAGGGGAGCGAGCTGGTCGTGCAGGTGAGCGACAGCGGGATCGGCATCAAGCCGCAGAACCTCGACGTGATCTTCGAGGAGTTCCGCCAGGTGGATCAGTCGCGCACGCGCGAGTACGGCGGCACCGGCCTCGGACTCAGCATCACGCGCAAGCTCGTCTCGCTGCTGGGTGGGGACCTGTCGGTGGAGAGTGAGTACGGCCATGGCACCACCTTCGTGGTGCGGCTGCCGCTCGACGGCACCGGCACCGAAGCACAGCCCGCGCAGCCGGTGGGAGCGAGTCAGCCGGCGAGTTGACGGGGGCGCCGGCCACACTGATCTTTCGTGAAGACGCGAGGCCGCTGGCTGCGCTAAGCCGGCGGCTTCATGCGTGAGGGACGCTCATTCACGGAGTATCATGTTCGATAGCGACATCCGCACTCTAGTCGTGGTGGGCGCTCAGTGGGGAGATGAGGGGAAGGGAAAGCTCGTCGACGTACTCGCAGAGCGCGCGGACTGGGTAGTGCGCTACCAGGGCGGTGCCAACGCCGGACACACGGTTCACATCGGCGGCCACTCGTTCGTCCTGCACCAGATCCCGAGCGGGATCATGCACCCCGGCGTGCGCTGCGCGATCGGCTGCGGAGTGGTGCTCGATCCCGATACGCTCTTCACCGAGATCGACGAGCTGGTACGCGACGGCGTCGATGTGGAGGGTCGGCTCTACGTGAGCGACCGTGCGCATCTCGTCCTGCCGCACCACAAGCTTCTCGACTGTGAGAGCGCGGCGAGCCGGGTGATCGGCACCACCGGGCGCGGGATCGGACCGGCGTACGAGGACAAGATCGCCAGGCGCGGGATCCGGGTGCTCGACCTCCGCCACCCCGACCGGCTGCGCGAGCTCCTCGGTCGCTCCATCGAGCACGCCAACAACCAGCTCGCGGCCTTCGGCTCGGCGAAGCGCGCCGACCTCGATGCGACGGTCGAGCTGCTGGCGCGACTGGCGCCGCGCCTCCTCCCGCTCGCGGAGGATGTGGGGCTCGCCGTGCACCGCGCGCAGAGGGCCGGTGCCGCGGTGCTCCTCGAGGGAGCACAGGGCTCTCTCCTCGACGTGGATCACGGCACGTATCCCTTCGTGACGTCGAGCAGCACCACTTCCGGCGGCGCGGCGACAGGCGTGGGCATCGGTCCCGGCACTATCGACGCGGTGCTCGGTGTGGTGAAGGCATACACCACGCGGGTGGGGAACGGACCGCTCCCCACCGAGCTGGATGAGCCGCTCGCCAGCAAGGTGCGCGAGCTCGGACACGAGTTCGGGGCCACCACCGGGCGCGCCCGGCGCTGCGGGTGGTTCGACGCGGTGGTGGTGCGCTACGCCGCGCGCGTCAATGGACTCACGGGGCTCGCCGTCACGAAGCTCGATGTGCTCGACACTCTCGATCGCGTGGCGATCTGCACCGGCTACGAAGTGGACGGCGAGCCGGTGGACGAGTTCCCGGGCGACCTGGTGGAGCTGGAACGGGTCGTACCGCGCTACGAGTGGTTCGAGGGGTGGCAGAGCTCCACCGCCGGCGCGCGGAAGCTGGAAGAACTTCCGACCGCGGCGCGCAGATACATGGAGCGCATACAGGAACTTGCAGACACGCCGGTGGTGTACGTGAGCGTGGGGACCCGTCGCGACCAGATCGTCGGCGCGGTTTGACGGAAGGCAACTGATGGGAGCTGTCGCGGACGTAGGCATCGTGGGTGCCGGTCCCTGCGGGCTCGCGGCCGCGGTGGCCGTGAAGCGCGCGGGGCTCGACGGTATTCTCATCGATCGCGCCTGTCTGGTGAGCGGGATTGCGTCGTACCCGACCTACATCAACTTCTTCTCCACCGCCGAGCGTCTTTCCATAGCCGGGATCCCCTTCGTGGTCCCGACCGAGAAGCCCACGCGCCGCGACGCACTGGCGTACTACCGTGCGGTGGCCAAGCACTTCGACGTTCCGCTCCGGCAGTACGAGAACGTGGTGGCGGCGGAGCGGCGCGGCGATCGCTTCCTCCTCCGTACCAGGAACCGCTTCGGCGAGGAGAGCGAGCTGGATGTGGGTGCGCTGGTCGTGGCCACCGGCTACTTCGGCCACCCCAACCGCCTGGGAGTGCCGGGCGAGGATCTGCCGCACGTCACGCACCTCTTCACCGAGGGGCACTGGTCGTTCGATCAGGACGTGGTGGTGGTGGGCGGCGGGAACTCGGCGGTCGAGGCGGCGCTCGATCTGTATCGTGCCGATGCGCGCGTCACGCTCGTGCACTTCGCTCCGTCCATCGACCCGAACGTGAAGCCGTGGATCGTTCCCGACATCACGAATCGGATCAAGGACGGGAGCATAGGTGCCCACTTCGAGTCGCGCGTGAGCGCCATCGAGCCGCACGAGGTGGTGCTAGATACGCCCCGCGGCGCCGAGCGCGCGAAGGCGCAGCAGGTGTTCCTCATGCTCGGCTATCAACCCAACAACGATCTGCTCCTGCAGCTTGGCGTGCCGATAGATTCGGATACCGGGATTCCCGAGCACGATCCCACGACCATGGAGACCGCCGTTCCCGGCGTCTTCATAGCCGGCGTCATCGCCTCCGGCTACGACGCCAACAAGACGTTCATAGAGAACGGACGCTATCATGGAGAGCTGATCGTCCGGAAGCTCACCGGGTCGGCCACTCCTGCTTTCTCAACCACACCAGCTGAATGACCAAGACATCGTCCCCGGACGTCCTCGAGCGCCTCGTGTCGCTGTGCAAGCGGCGCGGTTTCATCTTCCAGTCGTCGGAGATCTACGGCGGTACGGGATCGGTGTGGGATTACGGACCGCTCGGCGTGGAGCTCAAGAAAAACATCAAGGACCGCTGGTGGCACTCCATGGTCCGCACACGCGACGACATCGAAGGGCTCGACGCCGCGATTCTCATGCACCCCCGCGTGTGGGAGGCGAGCGGGCACGTGAGCGGCTTCGTGGATCCGCTGGTGGAGTGCAGCAACTGCAAGCGCCGCTTCCGCGCCGACGACGAGCGAATCAAGGGAGAGCCGGGCACCCCCGACGTGCAGTGCCCGTCGTGCGGAATGAAGGGGACGCTCACCGCGCCGCGCCAGTTCAACCTGATGTTCAAGACGTTCATGGGGCCGGTGGAAGACACCGCCTCGGTGGTGTACCTGCGTCCGGAGACGGCGCAGGGGATCTACGTGAACTTCCTGAACGTGCAGCAGGCGTCGCGTCAGCGAATCCCGTTCGGGATCGCCCAGATCGGAAAGGCGTTCCGGAACGAGATCACGCCGGGGAACTTCATCTTCCGCACCCGCGAGTTCGAGCAGATGGAGATGCAGTTCTTCGTGGAGCCGGGCACGGACATGAAGTGGTTCGAGTACTGGAAGGAGCAGCGGCTCCGCTGGCACGAGTCGCTCGGAATCGAGCCGCAGCGTCTGCGCTTCCACGAGCACTCGAAGGAAGAGCTGGCGCACTACGCGCGCGCCGCGTTCGACATCGAGTTCGACTTCGGCGGCTCGCTCGGCTTCCAGGAGATCGAGGGAGTGCACAATCGGGGAGACTTCGATCTCACGCGCCACCAGGAATATTCGGGGAAGAAGCTCGAGTACTTCGACCAGCCGAACAACCGGCGCTACGTTCCCTACGTGGTGGAGACGTCGGTCGGGGCCGACCGCACCACGCTCGCCATCCTCGTGAACGGCTTCCGCGAGGAGGCGGTGCCGGGGGAGGAGGAGGGGCGCACGGTGCTGGCATTCCACCCGGCGATCGCGCCGATCAAGGCCGGCGTCTTCCCGCTGGTGAAGAAGGATGGGATGCCCGAGATGGCCTCGCGTCTCGCGAGCGACCTGCGCGCGTACTTCCCGGTCTTCTACGACGAATCGGGCGCGATAGGGCGCCGCTACCGCCGACAGGACGAAGTGGGAACGCCGTTCTGCATCACGATCGACGGAGAGTCGGTGAGCGACGGCACGGTCACCGTGCGCGATCGCGACACGCTGAAGCAGGAGCGCGTGGCCAGCGACCAGGTACGCGACTACGTCATCGAGCGGATAGCAGCATGACGTCGCTCTCGCTCGAGCGGCTGCGCCGTGGCGGCGAGCAGCTCATGGAGGAGCTCTCGCGCGAGTACTACCGTGCGCAGGCGGGGCTGCAATCGTCCGCCGAGCTGGCTCCGATCTACGCGCGACACTCCGAGGTGCTCGGCGACGACTCGCTGCAGATGACGCTCGAGCTCTTCCGCGGCGCCGCTCCAGCGAGCGAGGAGCTCCGCTCGGCGCGGATCCTCCTCGACTGGCAGGCCGAGGGCCTCGTTTCGCGAACGCTCGCACCGCTGGACGAGCGGGAAATCGCCTGGGAGGCGTCGGCGATCGTGAACGTCGCCGACGGCCGCAGAATCCCCTTTCAGCGGATCGCCATCGAGATCGCGAACACCACCGACCGTGCGGAGCGGCTCGCGCTCGAGGCCGCGAGGGCGAAGCTGGTGGCTGCGGAGCTCGCTCCCCTGAGGCTGGAGCGCTTCCAGCGCGAGCGCGACCTCACCGAGGGGCTCGACATCGCTCCGGGTTACAACGCCACCTTCAGCGCGCTGAGCGGGATCGACCTTCCCGGGCTGGTGGATCAGTGTCAGACCTTCCTGCGCGACACGCGCGAGATGTGGGAGGATGTGTTCCGTGCGCGGGTGCGGCAGCAGCTCGGAATAGATCCGCGCGACGCGACACGTGCTGACGCGCTGGCGCTCATGCGCGCGCCGGAGTTCGACCCGTACTTCCCCAGCTCCGAAATGGAGCGGGAGATCCGCCGGCAGACGTCGGAGATGGGCGTGGACTCGCACGCGGACGGCCGTGTGATCTTCGATACCGCCGAGCGGGAGGGGAAGCGCTCGCGCGCCTTCTGCGCGCCGGTTCGAGTGCCAGACGAAGTCTATCTGGTGCTGCGCCCGCACGGCGGACAGGCGGACTACCGCACCTTCCTCCACGAGCTCGGTCACGCGCTCCACTTCGGCTACACGGGCGCCGATCTCCCGTTCGAGTTCCGCTGGCTCGGTGACAACTCGATAACCGAAGCGTACGCGATGCTCTTCGACCACCTCATGCACGACCCCGGGTGGCTGCTGCGCTACACGGGGCTCGGACGGCCGGGACTTCCGTCGTTCCTCCGCGCGGTGGGCTTCGAGGAGCTGCACTTCCTGCGGCGCTACGCGGCGAAGCTCATCTACGAGTACCAGCTCTATTCGGGAGAGGTGTCGTGGGAATCGCTTCCCGATCTGTACGTGGCCACTCTTTCGGACGCCACGCTCTTCTCGTACGACTCCGCCGATGCGTTCGTGGACGTGGACTCGCGCTTCTACGCGGCGCGCTACCTCCGCGCCTGGCAGCTGCAGGCGCTCATCGCGCACACCCTGGTGGAGCGCTTCGACGAGGACTGGTACCGCAATCCGAGGAGTGGTCCCTGGATAGTGGAGCAGCTCTTCGCCGAAGGGCAGCGCGAGCTGGCGCAGGAGCTGGCCGAGCGCGTGGGAGGCGAGGCACTGTCGTTCGCGCCGCTCCTGCGCGCCACGGAAGCGCTGCTCGTATGAGCGCCGCGCGGCGCAAGGGGACGGCCGTGATCACGGGCGCGTCGCGAGGGATCGGGCGCGCAACGGCGCGACGCCTCGCCGCCGAGTGGGAGATCGTGGCAGTTGCGCGATCGGCGAAGGAGCTCGAGTCGTTGCGCGGCGAGATAGAGGGAGCGGGCGGAGACTGCTCCACGGTCGAGCTGGACGTGACCGATGCTGCCGCGGTGCAGCACGCGCTATCCGGAATCGACGCCGAGGTGCTGGTGAACAACGCCGGCATCGGGATAATGAAGCCGCTCCTCGAGCTGACCGTGGACGAGTGGCGCTCGATGGTGGCCGTCAACCTGGATGCCGTTTTCTACGTGACTCGTGCGCTCCTGCCGGGGATGGTGCAGCGCGGGCGTGGTCACATCGTCAACATCGGTTCGCTCTCGGGGCGCGCCGCCTTCGTTGGCGGTACCTCCTACACCGCGACCAAGCACGCGCTGATCGGCTTCAGCGAGTCGCTGATGATGGAAGTCCGCGACTCCGGGGTGCGTGTCTCGCTCGTGATGCCCGGCTCGGTGGACACAGGATTTTCGAGCAGCCAGGGAGACATGAGCTGGAAGCTCAGGGCGTCGGATGTTGCCGACGCGGTGATGTACACGCTGGACCAGCCCGGAAACGCCCTCGTTTCCCGCGTCGAGCTGCGGCCGCTCCGGAAGAGTTGAGCGCGCGATCCGACCCAGGCACGGTTTCTCACGAGAGGTAGAATCATGCTCAGACCAGTACCCGACCCTCACCCCCTCGCGACTCCGTACCCGCCGCCACTCGAAGGGGCACGTCCCGTATTCGCGGTCATGAGCGATCTCCTCTTCAGGTCGAAGATAGACGACGCCGCGCGGCGCAACGGGTTGGAGCTGCGCGTGGCGAAGTCGCTGGAGCAGCTCGAGCGGCACCTCGGGAAGAGCGAGCCGTCGGTGGTGTTCGTGGATCTCGAGGCCGACTCGCCCGACCCTGCGGCGGCCATCCGCTCGATTCGCGAACGCACCCGTGAGGGCATGGTGCGCGTCATCGGCTTCGCGGGCCACACCAACATCGCGGCGATCGAGGCGGGTCGCACCGCCGGCGCCACGCTGGTGCTCGCCCGCTCGGGGCTCGCCTCGCAGCTCCCCGCGCTCCTCGAGCGCGTGGCGGAGGCGGAGCGAGCGCGCGGCGAGTCGGGCTGAGTGCTCCGCTCCGCTATGGCCTCACCCCGCAAAGCGTGGCTAGATTGAGCGGCGTGATCGAGACCCGCCAGGAGAGCCCGCCTCCCACCGCCGACAACGCGATGCGCGAGCTCGTCGCCGTACGCGAGATCGCGCACGCGTTCCTCACGGCTGATCGACCGGAGGAGGTATATCAGTACGCGCTGGAGCGCGTTAGCCCCCTCGTCGGCGCCACCTTCGCGTCCATCTATCTCGTGGACGACAACGATGAGGCGATGCGACTGGTGGCCGCCTGCAACTGGCCGGAGCGCTTCCGACCCTTCCTCGGCCAGATGCGGGTGCGGCTGGGCGCGGGGCCGAGCGGGGAGGCCGCGAGCGAGCGGCGGATCATCCAGGTCCCCGACGTCTTCGCCGACGATTCGGTGGCCGATTGGCGCGAGGTGGCGAGCGAGCTGGGGTTCCGCGCGCTCGTGGCGATCCCGCTCCAGACGCACGGGATGGTGCTCGGCGCGCTCACCTTCTATTTCGCCGAAGCGGGTGGAGCGAATGCCGAGGAGGGCGGGCTCCTGCAGATAGTGGCGGACCAGCTGGCTGCCACGGCGGAGAAGGCCCGGCTCATCGACGACCTCAGACGCGCCAACGCAGCGCTGCTCGAGTCCAACGAGGAGCTGGAGCGGCAGTACGTGGCGGCGCTCGAGGCTCGGCGGCTCAAGGACGAGTTCCTGGCCAACATGAGCCACGAGCTGCGCACGCCGCTCACCGCGGTGCTCGGTTACACCTACCTCCTCCAGGAGGGGATGTCGGGTCCACTCACCGCCGAGCAGCGAACCACCCTGTCGCAGGTCACCAGCTCGAGCGAGCGGTTGCTCGTGCTCATCGAAGATCTCCTCGAGCTCACCACCCTCAAGCGCGGCGAGCTGCATGTGAGCGTGGAGGCGTTCGATCCGCGGGAGGCGATGCGCGAGGCGCTCGCCATAACGAGGGGGAGGCCCGCCGCCGTGGCCCTCAGGGTAGATTTCCCCGACGGAGAGATCCGCTGGATAAGGAGCGACCGCAAGAAGGTGGTCAAGATTCTCTCCAACCTGCTCAGCAACGCGTACAAGTTCACAGCGCAGGGTGAGGTGAGCGTGAGTGTCGAGTCGCACAACGACAGCGCGCGCTTCATCGTGAGCGATACGGGGATCGGCATCGCACCCGAGCTGCAGCAGCTCGTGTTCGAGGAGTTCCGCCAGGTAGACGGCTCGTCCACGCGTCAGTATGGCGGCTCCGGGCTGGGACTCTCGCTCTCGCGTCAGCTCGCGCGGCTCCTGGGCGGGGACATCGAGCTCCGGTCGTCCTCGAGCGAGGGGTCGTCGTTCTTGCTCGAGCTGCCGCTGGAGTACAACCCGGATCTCAGGCGAGAGCCGTGAGAGCGCGAGCTCGCTCGATCCTCGCGCGGACGGCGCAGAAATCACCATCAGAGCTTCCATGATACTCGAAACCACGACGTCGCAGTCGCCAGAGGAAGTGCTGGCAGCCGCCAAGACATTCTTCACGCGCCGCAATCCGATATACTCCGCCTTCCTCGAGCAGGAGAGTCCACGGCATGTGACCTTCCGCGGCCAGGGAATCGAGGAGATCGCGATAGGGGTGGCACCCGCCGAAAGCGGCGGCACGCTCGTGCGCGGTTCCACCTACCTGTTCGACGCGCAGGTGAGGCGCTTCTTCACGACGCTCGCGCCCTACTCCGAGGCCGAGAGAAAGGAGGTAGGATGACCGCGATACCGTTCGTCTCCACGCTCAGAGCGCGTCGCGAGAGCGTGCTCCTGGGGCCGCAGGACGGCGAGACGATAGACGTGCGCGTCGAGATCCCGGAGCTCTGGGACGTGGTGCGTATCGTGACGCCGCCTTCCGAGACGGTACTGGCCGTGAAGGTAGCTGCGCTCGCGGCGCTGGATCCGCGCGGCGACCAGCGCGACTACGTGATGAAGCTGCGTGGCTTCGAGATGCTCGACGAGCAGCAGACGCTCGCGGAGTCCGGAGCGAAGCAGAACTCGACGTTCCTTCTCACACACCGCCGGCGGCGACCGGTCCGGTGAGCGCCGTGCTGCCCCAGCCCGAGCGCGATGCCCGTGCAGGGGCCACGGCCGAGCGAGAGCGGCTCGTCGAATCGGCCGCGCGCCTGCGCGCCGAGGTGGCGCGCAGGATTGTCGGACAGGAAGCGGTGCTCGACGAGGTGCTGATGGCCATCCTCGCCGGCGGCCACGCGCTTCTCGTAGGCGTACCCGGGCTGGCGAAGACGCTGGTGATCCGCTCCATAGCGGAGGCGATGCGTCTCGACTTCCGCCGGATCCAGTTCACGCCCGACCTCGTTCCCAGCGACATCACCGGAACCGAGATCCTCGAGGAAGACTCTGTGATGGGCGGAACGGGAAAGCGCTCCTTCCGCTTCGTGCGCGGTCCCATCTTCGCCAACATCGTCCTCGCCGACGAGATCAACCGCACGCCGCCGCGCACGCAGGCCGCGCTGCTGGAAGCGATGCAGGAACACCGGGTCACCGCCGCCGGCGTGTCGATGCCGCTCCCCGAGCCATTCTTCGTACTCGCCACGCAGAACCCGATCGAGCAGGAGGGAACGTACCCGCTCCCGGAAGCGCAGCTCGACAGATTTCTCTTCGACATCCGGATCGGCTACCCGGCCGAGGAGGATGAGCTGGCGATACTCCGCGCTACCACGGGGAGCGATGAGATAGAGCTCGCGCCGGTGCTGGACGCCGAGCACGCGCTCGGCTTGCAGCGGCTGGTACGCTCGATGCCTGTGTCGGACCCGGTGATGCGCTACGCGGCCGCGCTCGTGCGCGCGACGCGTCCGGAGTCGTCGAACGCGCCGGATCTCGTCCGACGCTATGTGCGCTGGGGTGCGGGCCCGAGAGCGGGGCAGGCGTTGATTCTAGGAGCCAAGGCGCATGCCCTTCTCGGAGGACGTCTGGCCGTGGCACCGGCCGACGTGCAGCGCGTGGCGTACCCGGTGCTGCGTCACCGCGTGCTCCCCAACTTCGCCGCGGAGGGCGACGGAATCACCGCCGAGAGCGTGGTGGACGAGGTGTTGAGCCGAGTCTCCCCGCCCCGGAGCGAGCTTCGGCTCTAGCGCCCGGGGGTGGCGATGGCGCGCCGCAGCTGATGGAAGGCGACCTCGGGCCATACGGCTCACTGCTCGACGCTCTGCGTGGCGTCGTGTGGCCGGCGCGGCGGCATGTGCGCGGCGCGGTCTCGGGGACGCACCGCTCCCCTCTGAGGGGCGTCTCGCCCGAGTTCACCGAGTACCGCCCGTACCGGCAGGGAGACGATCCCCGGCGGCTCGACTGGAAGCTTCTCGCGAGAACCGATCGTGCCTCGGTTCGCGTCACCAACGACCGCTCCACGCTGGGAACCGTGATAGCACTCGACGCGTCGGCGTCGATGGCTTTTCCGCATCCCTCGCTGGACAAGTGGGTGCAGGCGTGCCGGGTCGCCATGGGGCTCGCCGCAGTGGCGCTCGCGGCCGGCGATGCCGTGGGGATCATCGTCGCCACGGCGAGCGGCGCTCGTGCGTCGCTCCCGCGCGCACGGCGAAGCGTGCTCGAGGAAGCGGCGCGACTGCTCGGTGAGACCGAGCCTGCGGGCGCCGAGCCGCTGGTGCCAGCGCTCGGCGTCGCCGGAGCGAAGCACGAGTTTCGACTCGCGATAATCTCCGACTTTCTCGGCGACGGCGACGATCTCCTGGCGCTGGCCCGACAGCGCGCGAGCGCGGGCGGCGAGGTATACGCCGTGCACATCGTGGCGCGCGAAGAGCTCGAGCCACGAGGCGCAGCGATACTCGCCACCGACCCGGAGGCGCCGGAGATTCGCCGCCCGCTCGCCGCAGCGACGCGCGAAGAATACCAGCGTGCCTTTGCCGTCTGGCGCGAGGAGCTGGCGCACGGGTGTCGTGCTGCGGGCGCGGTGTACACCGAGGTGCCGACCGACGAGGCGGCCGAGCGCGCCGTGCGGCGTGTTACGAGTGCGGGCTCCGGCTCGCTGCTTCGGGGCGGCGAACAGTGACGTTCGTTCACCCCTGGGCGTTGCTCGCAGCGGCGGGAGCCGCGCTCGTGGTGATGGCGCTGCACTTCATCGCGCGCCGCAGGCCGCGCGCGGTGCCGTTCCCGACCGCGCGATTCGTTCCTGCGCGCAGCGTGCGAGCACCATCGCGCTCGACACGCCCCACGGATCTCCCCCTCCTGCTGCTGCGCGTGCTCGCGCTGCTCCTGGCTGGCGCGGCGTTCGCGCTCCCAGCACTCGAGGCGGAGCGGCGACCGCTTGCGAGAGTCGTCGCGGTCGACCTTTCTGCGTCGGGGAGGTCGGCTAGAGCGGCTCGCGACAGCGCCGCGAGCTACCTGCGCTCGGGTGATCTGCTGGTGGTCTTCGACAGCGCGGCTCGCTCCATCGCCCGTGATGCGCGCGACTCTCTCGCGGAGCTGGGAGCGTCGCGCGCGCCCGGCTCGCTCTCGGCCGCGCTCGCGGCGGCTACGCGCGCCGCCTCCACGCTCAGCGAACGGGCCGACTCGGTGGAGCTGGTTCTCGTGTCGCCGTTGGCGGCCGAGGAGTGGGATGCAGCAACGGGAGCCATCCGCTCACTCTGGCGCGGCGGCGTGCACCTGGTGGCTACGGAGCGCGCCGAGGAATCCGCGGCGCGCGGCAGCACGCGGCCGAGCGTGGAGGAGAGCTCCGAGCTGGAAGATGACCCGGTGCGGGTTGCCGCCGCGTTGATGCACGACTCCACGGCCCGCGCCGGCGTGCGCATCGTGCGCGGAGCACCGGGCGCCGCGGACAGCGCGTGGGCGAGGGAAGCAGGTCACGTGCTCGTACACTGGCCGGCGACCGCGCCCGATGACTGGCCGCGGCGCGAGAGTCCGGACACGGTAGGTGCGGTGGTGGCGGGGGGTGCTGTGCTGGTGGCGGATTTTGCGCGCACAGTCGCGCCGCCCGCGGGCGGTGGGCTGGTGGTGGCTCGCTGGCTGGACGGAGCTCCTGCCGCCACCGAGACCACCCTGGGAGAAGGGTGCCTGCGCGATGTGGCCGTGTCTTTCCCGGTTCGGGGCGACCTTGCCCTTCGCGAGAGCGCGCGGCGTTTCATAAGCGCGCTCGCCGCTCCGTGCGGCGGCGCGCGCGATCTCGCGCCGCTCGGTGAATCGCGCCGCGCCGTCCTGGGCGGGGGCGAGCAGCGACATCACTCGCGAGCGCTGACGCCGGGCGAGCGGTCGGAGAGCCGCGTGACGCCGTGGCTTCTCTCGGCAGCCGCGCTGCTGCTCCTGGTGGAGCTGCTGCTTCGGCGGAATCGGACGCCGGGCGAACCGGAGGGCGCCGCATGAGCGCGCATTCACGTGTGGCCCGCACACGCGCCGTGTTCACGCTCACGGCGCTGCTCGCGGCGCTAGTCCGCGGTGCCGCGGTGGCTACTCTGGTGTTCGTGTTGGCGGGAGCTCTCGATTGGGCGGTAGGTCTCGAGCGCGCGGCGCGCTTGGTGGTGGTGCCGATGGCGCTCTCGCTCGGCGCACTCGTGGTGATATTCTCGCTCTGGCGCGCGCGTCGCACTCTGAACCTGGGAGCCGTTGCGCTCTGGATCGAGGAGCGGAGGCCGGTGCTTCGCTACTCTCTGGTCACGGCTCTCGAGCCGGGTGCCGCCGGTGCCGCGCTCCCTGACCTCGAGCAGGAGGTGCATGGAGTGGGCTGGGGTACGCCCGTGCTGCGTACCGCGTCGTGGGCGGTGGGAGGACCGACGCTGCTCCTGCTCGTGGCTCTCGCAGTGCGAGCTGCGCTCCCTCCCGGAGTGGTTTCCCGTATAGAGACGCCGCGTGCGGGCGACTCGCTGGAGCATCCGCGGCGTGCCGCGGTCGCGGGCGCGAACCGACTCACTCCCCTCGTGGCCACGGTCACTCCACCGGCCTACACGCGCCGGGAGGCAGTGACGCTGGAGGAGCCGTCCTCCATCGCGGCACTTGCATCGAGCGGCGTGCGGCTGGAAGGGCGGGGGAGCTCGGCAGGGGTAACGGCGGTACTCGGCGATGAGGCGCTGGAGGTGATGGGTACCACCGAGCGCTGGAGCGTGATCTTCGCGATGCCGCCGCGCCCCGCGGCGGTGCGACTCGGCGACGGGGGCGCTTCGCGCGTGATCGTGCTGGAGCCGCAGCCCGACTCCGCGCCCGTGGTGACGCTCGCGTCGCCAGCGCGTGATACAGTCTTTCGCGAGGCTCGCGGCGGGGTGCCTCTGGAGGCGCGCGCCGCAGACGACATCGGCCTCACGGCGTTGTGGCTCGAATACATTGTCAGCTCGGGCGAGGGGGAGAGCTTCACCTTCAGGTCGGGAATCCTTGCGCGCCGCGCCGCGCGGGGGGCGCGCACCGCGTCGCTCAGGAGCGTGATGCGGCTCGACTCGCTCGTGCTGCGACCGGGCGATCTGATCCACCTGCGGGCGGTGGCCGTGGATGGGAATACGGCTACCGGACCGGACACCGGTGTGTCCGAGACGCGCGTTTTGCGCGTGGCGCGCGCTGGGGAGTACGACTCGCTCGCGGTGGAAGGTGCTCCGCCACCAGATCCCGACGCCTCCGCGCTGAGTCAGCGGATGCTGATCCAGCTCGCGGAAGAGCTGCAGGCCAAACGGAAGCGACTCGCGCGCAAGGTGGTCGTGGAGGAGTCGCGGCGGATCGGCGCGGACCAGGCAAGGCTGCGCAAGCGGGTCGGCGACGTGATCTTCTCGCGGCTCGGCGAAGCGGAGAGCGGGGAGGAGTCTGGTGCGACGATGCCGCGGCCGTCCATGAAACCGGAAGAATTGCTGAAGGCGGCTGAAGCAGCGACCAGCGGCGAAGGCGCGCACGCGCTCGACTTCGAGGGTGACGAGACTCCCGTCGTGGCGGTGAACCGGCCGCTGCTCGAGGCGTACAACGCGATGTGGGCGGCCGGGCGCGAGCTGGAGGTTGGCGAGCCGGGCGCCGCGCTCCCTCCCATGCGCGCAGCGCTGGCGGCGATCATGCGCGCGCGCGAAGCGGAGCGCATCTATCTCCGCGGTCGCCCGGCGGAGGTGGTGGTGGATCTCGCGAAGGTTCGTCTAGCGGGCGACATCGACAGCGCGAGTGCCGGGATGCGCGCGCCACGCGCGCGGCTTTCGAGCTCGGCGGCGAGCCGGGCCGCGCGGCTCGATGCCGCGCTTCTCATGCTGCGAGTGGATCCCGCCGCCGCGGTGGACTCGCTCGCGCTGCTGCGTGTAGATGCGCTGTTGGAGACGCCGCGCCTCGCCGCGCAGCTCGCGGAAGCGGTGGACTCTCTGCGCGCGGGGAAGGACGCCACCACGCCGCTCGCTCGCGCCCGCCGCGAAGCGGCTGGTGCCCCGGTGGTCAGGGCGCACGCCAGCGAATGGGGAGGCGCCTGGTGAGTGATTTCGTCTTCGCCACCGCGCGCTACGAATCCGGTGACTGGGACAGCGCGCCACTCGTGCCCCCCAACATCATCGACACCATCGCCCGCTACACGAGCATCGATGTGGCGCCCACGGGAGTGGTGGTGCCGTTGAGCTCTCCCGATCTCGCACGCTACCCGCTGGTGTTTCTCACCGGTCACTTGCCGGTTCGCTTCACGAAGGAGGAGCACGAGCAGCTGGCGCAATTCATCGACCGGGGCGGGATGCTCTTCGTGGACGATCACAACCATGACATAGACGGCGCCTTCCACAAGACCGCCAGCGAGGAGATACGGCGTACGGTGGGTCCTCTCGCCGATCTCCCCAATGATCACCCGATCTACTCGGCGTTCTTTCACTTCCCCGATGGTCCTCCCAACACCGGCCACGAGCTGAACGGCTGGGGCGACAACCTCCTCCACAAGCACCTGCTCGCGGTGCAGCGCGAGGGGCGGATCGCGGTGCTCTATAGCAACAAGGACTACAGCTCCGAATGGGGCTACCACCCGGATAACAAGCGCTTTCTCGCCGTGGACAACACGAGATTCGCCGTCAACATCGTGGTCTATGCGCTCACGCGTTGACTCGCGACCGGCGCTCGAGTGGGTGCTACGTGCCGGCTCCCTCGCGCTGCTCGCGTGGATGATCTGGCTGTCCACCGCCGCGCGGCGAGCCGCGGGCGAACATCGCGTCTCGAGCTCGGCGACGCTGGGAGACTCGCTCGCGGCGTGGACGCTCGATCCGCGAGCGGACTCGCTGCACGCGGCGCTCGACGAGCTGCCGCGCGGAGAGGAGCGCGATTGGCTCGCCGCACTTCGGCGCGCCGGCGCCACGGTGACCTGGTCGTCTCCCGCCAGCACTCCCGTAGCGCTCGCGGTGGAGGCACTGAACGATCCGGCTGGTGGAGTGCGCGCGTCGCTCGCCGCTCCTAGCGGGGCGCTCGTTGTGGTGAGCGACTCGCTCGGCGTGCTGGACACTGTCGTGATGGCGGGGCCGAGCGCAGCGCTACGCGCACGTGCCGTGCTGGGCGGGGCGCGTGCGTCCGCGGGCGGAGCCAGCGCCAGTGCGGCGTTGCGCGACTCGCTCGTGCAGCGAGGCGTCGCGGTGATCGGGCGCGCGGGGTGGGAGGCGAAGTTCGTCATCGCCGCGCTCGAGGAGAGCGGGTGGAAGGTGTCGGCGCGTCTCGCAGTCGCTCCCGACATCTTCGTGCGCCAGGGGAGCGTCAAGCTGGACACCGCGAGCACGGGCGTGGTGGTGGCGCTCGACTCCACAGCGGCGCGCGATGCGCGCGCCATCGAGCGCTTCGTGCGCTCCGGTGGCGGGCTGGTTCTGGCGGGAGATGCGGCGCGGAGCGCGGGCTTCGCGCGGATCGCCGCGGGAGGAGTGGGAACGCGCGTGCGTTCGGTGGCGATCTCGTTCAGCGACAGCGCACCGCGCAGGGCATTGGGTTTCTATCCCATCTCCGCGCGGGCTGACGACGTGGTGCCACTCGAGTCGCGCGACGGCGCGATGGCCGTCGCCGCGCGGCGCGTGGGAGCGGGACGCGTGGTGCAGCTGGGCTACGACGAGACCTGGCGCTGGCGACTGCAGGGGGGAAGCACATCCCCCGAGGCGCATCGTGCCTGGTGGTCCTCGGTGATCGGGAGCGCGGCGTATCGAGCGGCGCGCCAGTCGACACTCCACGGTGAGACGCTCGACCCAGCGCCGCTCGCGGCGACTTTTTCCGCGCTGGGAGCACCCGTCGCGCCGGAGCGTGCGGCGCCAGCCCTCCAGGTGCGGCCGGGTTTACGTTGGTGGATGTTGCTCATGCTCCTCGCCATGCTGCTGGCCGAGTGGGCTTCTCGCAGACTACGAGGTGCTTCTTGAAGATCGCGTTCATCTCCCACGCCGACTGTGGTCGGCACGACACCGGCTGGGGCCACCCGGAGCATGTGGGTCGTCTCCGCGCGATCACGCGCGCGCTGCGCAACCACCCGGAGCTCTTCGATCGGCTGGATCACATCGAGGGGCGGCACGCCACCGCCGATGAGCTCTCGCTCGTGCACGATTACGACTACGTGTGCCGCATCGAGGAGCTCTCGCGGTCGGGCGGCGGTCGGCTCGATCCGGACACGGTGGCGAGCGAGGGATCGTGGGATGCCGCGACCGCGGCGGCCGGCTGCGTGCTCGACGCGGTGGACATGGCGATGGACGGGAGAGCGATCCGCAGCTTCTCCGCGGTGCGGCCGCCCGGACATCACGCGCTGCGCGACCGCGCGATGGGATTCTGCCTCTTCGGGAGCGTAGCGCTCGCCGCTCGCTACGCGCGCACGCGCCACGGGGTGGACCGCGTGCTCATCGCCGACTGGGACGTGCACCACGGCAACGGGACGCAGGCGCTGGTGGAAGGAGATCCCGGGATCCATTTCGTGTCCATGCACCAGTGGCCGTGGTATCCCGGCACGGGTGCGGCGAACGAGCGTGGCGAGCACGGTAACCTGTGGAACATCCCCATGCCCGCTGGACTTCCGCCCGAGCGATACGTAGACGCGCTGCAGCGCGGTGTGGAAGAGGCGACCACGGGCTTCGTGCCGGATCTCGTCCTGATCTCGGCCGGATTCGATTGTCTGCGCGGCGACCCGCTGGGCGGCTTCACGCTGGGCAACGCGCACATCGTGGAGCTCACGCGCTTCCTGGTGGATCGCGCCCACACGTGGTGCGCGGGGAGGGTGGTGAGCGCGCTGGAGGGTGGCTACGCGCCCGAGCAGGTAGGCGAAGCGTGCGCGGTTCACATGGACGCGCTGGGGGAACGATGAATCCATTCCAGCTCCGCGTTCTCCCTGGCGATGCTCCGCATTGCTTCGGCCTTCTCTCGCGCAGTGCTCCGCTGCTGCTCCTCGCTCTCGCCTGCGCACCTGGCGCTCGACCCGACCAGGCTGCGCTGGACGCATCGCCAGCGGTCGAGCGACTCGCACCCACCGGTGGCTATAAAGGGAAGTTCAACAACGCCGATCAGAGCCACGCCGATTTCTGTGTGAGACTGCGATCGCCCGAAGTCGCGCTCCGGTACGCGGACGGCTCGCCGTCAGGCTTCGCGTTGACCGAGGACATCCTGGTACCTCAGCGGGGGAACGGCGTCTCGTGTCCCGAGCGCGGGATGGCGCGACTCGATGCGCGCGAGCTCGTGACTGCGGCGAGTGGAGAGAAGATGCTCTTCCACCGGGGCGGCTGGGGCTTCGCGGGCAACGATCCGGGGAGCGCCGTGCACTATGGTCACGTACTGCTGTCGGATATCGACAGTATTGGCTACAAGTACGAACGTTCCGATCCCGCCGAGCGCCGGCGGGGAGCGCCAAGTGGTCATTGGGTGAATGCCGCCACCGAGCCGTGGGTGGGGGAGGGGCAGAAGCGCGGCAATGGCACCGCCTGCTCGGAGCTCGAGTCGGAACCGCATACTGTCTCGGTGCGGTCGATCCCGGGCGACATGAGATATCTGAACACGGCGCAGACCACGACTATCTCCTACGCCATCTACGGCGACCCGTCCGAAGACCTCGGACCGCCAGCCGACCGCGCGCGGGGAATCAAGTACACCATGATGACGTGGAGCTGGATCAATGTCCGCGGCGGCGGCGTCGCGCGCGCTCTGGTTGAGGATGGCGACGACTTCTTCCGCTGCACCGATGTCCCGCCCATCCGTCTCGCTTCGGTGGCCGATGTCGAGACCAAGGCTGTTACCGGGTGGGTCGAAGCCGTGTACGGTACGGTTCGCACCGGCGATGGCGGTAAGCTCTACGGGTGGATCGTCTCGTCGCATCGCCACGGGAGCGAGCCGGTCGTGCAGCACCTCACGAGATAGCGTCTTCTCCGTACACATGGATTCCCGCTTGCGCGGGAATGACGGTGCAGACTGGGTTCCCGCTCGCGCGGGGGTGACGGTCCACGTGCAGCGCCGCACGAAGTAGCGCCATCGCCGCACGCCGGCACTGCGCGTGGAGTACCAGTCAGTGCGGTGCGCGGTCGAAGGCCGAAGGACGATTGTCGTCGGATGAGTTGGGCTGCAGCCAGATGTGGTTCGCGGCGAGGAACGCTTCGATTCGTCTATGTACGCGAATCAACTCGGCGTCCGAGAATCCGTGATTCGCATGCCCTCCGCCGGCTACCGTGACCAGCTCGTTCGGCACCCCGGCGCGGTCGAGCGCGGCGTGCAGCCGGAGCGCCTGGGTGTAGGGGACGGCCCTGTCCGAGTCGCCGTGGATGGTGATGACGGGCGGCAGCCCTGGCCGCACGTACGTGAGTGGAGAGAGGCGCCGGGCGAGCTCCGCGCGATCGGGCCTCGTGCCGATCCACTCCGCTGCCCAGTGCCGGCGGTTGGGCCCATCGATGAGATCCGCGACGTCGGTGATCCCGTAGTAGTTGATGATCGCGGCGACGCGCGGCTCCGGTGCCCGCGCGCATTCGCCGTCCAGCCCATCCGATGCCCGGAGCATCCCAGCCATGAGCGCCAGGTGGGCGCCGGCGGAGCCGCCGGCTAGCACGAAGCGGGCGGTGTCGAGGTGGTAGTCGGCCGCGTGACTGGCGAGCCAGTGCACCGCGCATCGGGCGTCCTGTACGGCGGCGGGCGCGGGGGCGACCTTCGTGAGGCGGTACTCCACGTTGGCCACCGCGAACCCCATCTCGAGATACGGCGTCACGTTGGCCACGATCATTTCCTTGCTGCCGTGTTCCCAACCGCCCCCGTGGAAATAGACGAGCAGCGGATGAGTGCCCGCGCTCGTGGGGAGGTAGAGGTCGAGCTTGCCTACCCAGCCATCTACGACCCGGTACGTAACGTTCGCCGTGCCGTGCACGTTCTTCCGCAGGACTATCGACTGGCCGGACGCGGCCGTCCCCTGGCCGTGGAGCGGCGCAGCTGCGGTGATGGAGAGGGCCGCCAGGCAGAGCAGGGCGGCGTGATTTCGTGAGCTCATGGGCTTCCCCTGTTCGAGGGGCGGGGGAATTTCAGTATTGACACTCGAGTCGTCCGGCCGTATCGTGTGCCAAGATAAGTCATCTTATGACTTGATGACAAGGCGACTTGTTCACCATACACCAACCGAGGCCGACTGGTAAGTCCATGACTGACGTCTTTGAGCCGGTGCTGAGGCAAAGTCTCGCGGACGACCTCGCCCAACGCGTCAAGCACCTGATCCAGGCCGAAGGGCACCAGCCGGGCGACAGACTCCCGCCCATCTCCGAGATGGCCCGCCGCTTCAGGGTCGGTCCTCCCACCCTCCGTGAAGCGCTCAAGAAGCTCGAGACGCTCGGCGTGGTGGACATCCGACACGGCTCGGGCGTGTTCGTGGGGAAGAACCACAATACGCTCCTTCTCTCCAACCCGATCTTCGACGACGTCCTCTCGAAGAAGCTCCTCTTGGATCTCATCGAGGCCCGGATGGCGATCGAGCTCAGGTCCGTCGCGCTCGCGGCCGCGAACGCAACGCCCGAGCAGCTCGAGGGGATGCAGCAGACGCTCGCCAACGCGGGGGACAGCATGGGCGACGCTGGCGCGCTCAACGTGGCGAACATGTCCTTCCACCAGCAGATCGCGCGCGCCTCGGGTAACACCGTGATCTGCCAGGTCCTGGACGTTCTCTCCAACCTCTTCCAGAAAGAGCAGCGCGTGATCCTGGACATCTACGGCTCCCGCGCAAAGGACCACGCCGAGCACCTGGGGATTCTGGAAGCGCTGCAGAAGAAGGACGAAGCGCTGGCCACCGAAAGGATGCGCGCGCATCTCGAGGGCGTTCGGCGAGCGCTCCAGCAGTGGGACTCCAATCTCCCCCCGGCGACGCGGTGAGGTGCGAGCGCTTCGTCCGGGATTCCGCGGTGGCGCCGCGATGACGATGCGCGGTAGCCGCGCGCTTCTCTGCGCGGTTGGATCGGCGCTCCTTCTGCTCGGCTGCGGGGCGCGCGCGAGAGACGATGGCTCGGCGCTCCGAGTCCGTAACAATCACGAGCTGCCCTACTCGGGGCCGGTGCAGTTCGTGACGAAGCTGCCGGATGGCGAGTACGCGGGGCGGGGACCGGAGGGAGGGGAGGAGGGAACCGGAGCGGGAGACGTGGTGAGCCGCGGTGAAGTACGCTCCGGCATCGCGCGTCTCACGGTCGACGTTCCCGCGCACTCCTCCGTGCTCCTCTCGCGCACGGGAGAGTCGGGCGGTGCTCGCGCATCCGACCCGGCTCCGCTCTCGGTGGCGCCCGACGGCCACCGACTCGACCTGCGCTGGAGCGGCAATGCCCTCGCCTCTCTCGACCTGGCGCTCGTCGTCATCCCCGGCAGCACCGCCACCACCGATGATGTGATTCCCTCCTTCGACCCGCTCGACATCCGGTGGAAGGAGCAGCCCGGTGGCGTCTTCGACGGAGCGATCGAGCGGCAAGGCTACCGGCTCGAGATGAGACTCGCGCCTGACGCCGAAGGGTGGATCACGCTGCGGACGCGGCTCGTGCACGTGGATGATTCGGGGGACCGCGCCTACGTAGCTCTCGTCCGTCGAGTCACGGCACCCGATGGAATAGACAGCGCACGCATCCGCTTCAACGGTCGTGTGCTGGAGGGCGCCAGCTCTCCCGATACCTGGTCGCGCGATTTCTGGTATTCGAGCGGCGTGGACTGGATCTCCTGGAAGACGGGTGCGCTCTCCATGGCGGCGGTCAACGGATACTCGCCTGTCCCGACCATAAAGAAAGACAGCGTCTGGGTGCAGGCGAGTCACTTCTACGTCTGGGGGCGTACGCGACGAGATGGCAACCAGCTCTATCTGATTTCCGAGCTCTCCGGACCGAATCCGAATCAGGCAAAGTCGGGATACATGCGGGTGACGCCGTACGCGACCATGCCGAAGGGCGACACGGTCGACCTGAGCTGGCGCCTGGCGGTTCGGAAGCAGCCGCAAGCTGGATGGGAGAACAGCCAGCTCAGGGTCTTCTCCGGCTACCAGTCCGTGCATCCGGAGAATGGCGTGGAGACCGTGGAGCTGGGGACGCCCGCGGTTTCGTTCGGCACCAGTTACTTCCCGTACTCCACCTTCACCGAGAACCTCGGCTACTACCGCACGCCCGGACTGGATCGGGAGACGTGGTGGCCCTTCTCGCCCCTCATGTGGAGCAACTGGCGTGCGTTCATCCCGCGCATGCAGACGGACCTCCACATCATCCGCGCGATGGGCTTCGAGTGGGTGCGGCTGCACCACCTCGAGCTCCTCCAGGAGATGGACACCGAGGAGGCGTTGGCATTCCTCGATTTCTACACCGGCGAGGCGCGCAAGCTGGGCCTCCATGTCCTCGTGGACACGCAGGGGCCAGCCGATTGGGTGACGCTGATCGCGAACCGTTATGGCGACGTCATAAGGCGGATCGAGGTCGAGAACGAGGTACTCATCCCCGGCATCGGCCCCGGCGATGCGGCGCGTTGGACGATGCTGTATCGAGCGGCGAAGCACGCCGATCCTGACGCGCAGGTCTTCTTCACATCTGCGGGGAACGACGGCGTCTTCGAGCGTCTACGGACGCTGGGCGTACCCTTCGACCGTGTGGGATTGCACGCGTACAAGCACGGCCCGGAGTGGAAGGAGTCGCTCTCGTCGCATGCGCTGGCCGCGGCAGCGTACGCACGCAGCCGTGGGCGGTTCGTCACGCTCGGAGAATTCAACTGGAAGGGGCTCACGCGCATGTCGCCGGAAGAGCGGCGGAAGGAGTTCGCGGCCGTGTATGAAGCGATGCTCGCGCCGCGTGCGATACCCGAGCTCTTTCAGTTCCAGTTCCAGGAGACCTTCGGAGTAAATCCGTCGATCGCGCGGAGGAGCGGAGTTCGTCATTACGAGACGATCTCGCTCGATCGCCGCCCCAAGCCGGAAGCGTACGAGTTGATGCGGTTGATCCGGGAGTACGCCCGGCCGGATGCACCAGTGCGCGAGCTATCGGTGACGATCCCCGAAGCACGCTTCGTGGATGGCCGGGCCACCGTTCCATTCACGATCGTGAACCGGAGCGGGCGCGCGCTGTCGCTCCACCTCACGGCGATGGCGTTCGATGCGATGGACACGCGAGTCGCATCAACCACCGAGCTGTCGCTCCAGCCAGGCGACTCGACGCGGGGATCGATAGCGCTTCGGCTCCGGCCGAACGCGCGGCACGGCACGTACCATCACTTCCTCGAGGTGGTCTACGACGACAAGGCCGCCTGGGGCTGGGGAGTCGCGGCCAACCCGAGTGCTCCACAATTCGAGAAGGACTCTCCATTGGGGGAACGGGTAGCCTATCCGCAGGGCGCGGATCTGGTGGAAAAGGTCGACTGGAGCCGGCCGGTCGCGGTGGCGTTCGGACCGAAGGCTTCGGCGCTGGAGATGGAGATGGCCTATCTCGTGGCGAACACCTTGCAGTCCGCGACGGGCGGCCCGGTTCGGCTGTCGAGCACCTCGGATCTTCCGGATTCGCTCGTTCGCGCTGGCGATCTGATTCTGGTCGGCACCAGCGAATCGAACCCGCTCCTCTCTTCTGCCTCTCCGCAGAAAGTACGAGAAAAGGGAGTCGTGCTGCTCCGCGATCGAGGCGCGGGTGCGCAGTGGCTCCTTCTCACGGGCAGCACACCGAAGGCGGTCCAGGCGGCGGCCACGGATTTCGTGCTGCGCTACTGGAAGAACGCCAAGGATTCCGGTTTCCGGATCACCGGCATGGAGAAGGGTGCTGCGCTCGGTGACACCGCGCGCATCACTAACCCGGACCCTCCATGACCAACTCGAATCCCGCCGCTCGCGCCTCCGAGTCGCGAGCAGACCAGCCGCTCGCGCACCACGCCTCGCAATTCCTACGCACGCCAAGTCCAACCAGCCCACCCAGATCATGAGTAGACCCACATCCAAACGGCTTTGCCTGCTCGTGGTGTGCTTCCTCGCCCTGCTCGGCTTCGGGAAGGAGCTGCACGCACAGCAGGTGACGGTTCACGGCACCGTCGTGAGCGACGGCGGCGTACCCGTCAAGAACGCCATCGTCGCAGTGAAGGGAACGAACACGGCCACACGCACCGGCGACAGTGGAGAGTTCACTCTCGCCGTGCCCGGCGCCAACGCGACCCTCGTCGTGTCACGCCTCGGATTCGCCAGGCGGGAGTTTCCGCTCGACGGCCGGACTGACGTCACGATCAGCCTCACCGCGAACGCGGTCTCGCTCGACTCGATCGTGGTGGTAGGCTACGGCACCCAGAAGCGGAGCGACGTGACCGGCTCGGTGGCATCGGTCGACACCACGCGACTGCAGAACACCTCCGGCACCAATCTCGTTCAGGCGCTGCAGGGCGCGGTGCCCGGCGTTTCCATCACCACCACAGCGACCGGCGCGGAGCAGGACAACCTCTCGATCATCATCCGCGGGCGTAACTCGATCAAGGCGAGCAACACACCGCTGGTGGTCGTCGACGGCATCCCGTACGGCGGGAGTCTCTCCGAGATCAACCAGAGCGACATCGCCTCCATCCAGATCCTCAAGGATGCATCCGCGGCGGCGATCTATGGCTCGCGCGGCTCGAACGGCGTGATTCTCATCACCACCAAAAAAGGTGGTGGGGGCAAGGCGCGCCTCTCGTACAGCGGCAACGCCGGCGTGCAGCAGATCACCAACATGCCGCACATAATGACCGGGCCGGAGTTCGCAGCCTACAAGTGTCAGCGGCTCAACGGCGGTACGGACTGCGAGAGCTCGCTCACGGCGACGGAGCTCGCGAACCTCCAGGCTGGCAACTTCACGGACTGGGTGGACCTCGCGACCCGAACCGGCTTCCAGCAGGAGCACAACCTCTCGGTGGCTGGCGGCGACAGCGGCACCAGCTACTACGTCGCGGGCTCCGTGCTCGATGTCCAGGGAGTGGCGAAGAACGACGACTTCGAGCGCTACACGGGGCGCGTCAACCTGGATCAGAAGATCAAGTCGTGGCTCAGCATCGGCACCAACACGCAGCTCTCTCTCACCGATCGGGGTGGGATGCCCGCGAGCTTCACCGACGCGTTCTTCATGAACCCGCTCACGGATCCCTACAACGCGGATGGCACGCTGACGACTACTCCGTGGCCCGAGGATGTCTTCTGGGGGAATCCGCTCGAGGGTCTCGTGACCAAGAACGATGACAAGAGCCGTCGCGTCTTCACGAGCAACTACCTACAGGTGGATTTCCCCTTCCTGGAGGGACTCTCCTACCGCTTCAACGGCGGTATCGACTTCGCCAGCCGCGATCAGGGCACCTACTACGGTCGAAACACGCGCACCGGCGAGACGACGCAGGGAAGGGCGATCACCGATCATACCACGCGCTACGACTGGACCGCCGAGAACATCCTCCGCTATACGCGCGAATTCGGGAAGCACAGCGTGGACGTCACGGCCCTCTACAGCGCGGCGGGCGAAAACCTCGACAGAGACCATCTGCGCGCCGAGGGTTTCCCCAACGACGTGCTCACCTATTACCAGGCCAACGTGGCCGCGTTGCTCGTCCCTTCCAACACCGTGACGCACTCCCGGCTCGTCTCGCAGATGGGGCGATTCAATTACGGCTACGACGATCGTTACCTGCTCACGCTCACCGCGCGACGGGATGGCGCTTCGGTCTTCGGCGCCAACCACAAATACGGGGTCTTCCCATCGGTTGCCGTCGGCTGGAACATCGCGAACGAGTCGTTCTGGCCCTTCCAGAAGAGCGTGAGCACGCTCAAGCTGCGCGCTTCCTACGGAAAGAACGGCAATCAGGCGATCAATCCCTATCAGACGCTGGCGCGGCTGGACGACGACTCGTACGTCGACGGTCCGCAGACCGCCCCCGGATACATCCCGGCCACACTGGGAAATCCGAATCTGAAATGGGAGACGACCACCTCGCTGAACGTTGGTCTGGACTTCGGCCTCTGGCAGAACCGGCTGCACGGCAGCATCGACGTCTACAAGGCCCGGACGAGCGATCTGCTCCTCGACCGTCTCATCTCTCCAGTGCACGGCGTGACGCACATCGCCGAGAACATCGGCAAGACCCAGAACAGGGGAATCGAGTTCGCTCTCTCCAGCCTGAACCTGCAGCGCGGCGACTTCACATGGACCACCGACTTCAACATCGCTGCGAACCGCAACAAGATCGTGGACCTTTACGGCAACGGGGAGGATGATGTCCTCAACGGGTGGTTCATCGGCAAGCCCATCGATGTCAACTACGCCTACAAGTTCGACGGTATCTGGCAGGAAGGAGACGACATAGCCAACTCGGCGCAGCCCGACGCGAAGCCGGGATACGTGCGCATCCTCGATGCGAACGGCGACCACCAGATCACACCCGACGACCGGGTCTTCATCGGCAGCCTCCAGCCGAGCTACACGGCGGGGCTGACGAACACGCTCTCGTACAAGGGATTCACGCTGAGCGGCTTCCTCCGCACCGTGCAGGGGGTGACTCGCGCGAACGGGCTGATGAGCACCAACCTGACTCAGGCCGGCGTGCGGCGAAACATCATCTACCACCAGTACTGGACGCCCGACAATCCAATCAACACCTATCCATCGAACATCGATGGCGACGAGAGCAACGCTCTCAGCGTCCAGTTCTACCAGGATGCCAGCTACATCCGGCTGCAGGATCTCACACTCTCGTACGACCTTCCCGAGTCATTCACACGCCGCCTGAGCGCCGCATCGCTGCGCCTCTACGTGAACGGCCGCAATCTGTGGACTCACACCAACTGGACAGGACTCGACCCGGAGCTTGACGCACAGCGCGCCATTCCGCTGGAGCGGGTCATCATCGGAGGGATCGATGTTCGCTTCTAACGCCGCCACCCGAAAGCACGGTGCAACGAGGAGCGTCGGTCGATTGACCCGGGGAGTGGTTGGCCTCTCCCTGGCGGTCGTCGTCGGAGCCGGCCTGCTCGCCTGCGACGAGGATTTCCTTACCGAATCCCCTCCGAACATCATCGTCCCTGAGAATCTGTACACGGACCTCGCGGGCTTCCAGGCGGGGCTCAACGCACTGTACGCGCAGGCTCGCAAGGTTCGAGAAGGCGCCAGCGGCACGAACCTCCTCATGAGCGAGGCGTGGACGGTCGGAGTAGATAATGGATTCGCGAACTACCCCGCCGGTACGGAGCGGATCTTCAACGAATGGGGCACGCGGAACAACGCCCTCGAGGACTACTACCTCCAGATCTGGACCTGGCTCTATCAGACGATCAACGCCTCCAACACCATCATCAACCGGGCGGAGAATCCGGATGTGAAATGGACGGAGGAGCAGAAGAACGAGGTGGTGGCCGAGGCCAGATTCTTCCGCGCCTGGTGCTACAGACACCTCACCTACCTCTGGGGTGATGTACCGCTCAATCTGGAGGAAGCGTCCGGAGAATCGATCCGGACCGACTGGGTGCGCACGCCCAAGGAAGACGTCTTCAAGCAGATGGAGGAGGATCTACTCTTTGCCGAGGAGCACCTCCCGGAGACGAGCGACGATCCCGGCAAGCTCACGAAGGCGGTGGCGGAGCACTACCTGGCCGAGCTCTATCTCAGGATGGGCGAGCCCGAGAAGGCGGAGGAGAAGGCAAACGCGGTGATCGGGAGTGGCCTCTACAGCCTGATCACGAATCGTTACGGCGTTCGAGCGAACGAGCCGGGCGTCCCGTTCATGGACCAGTTCGTGGACGGCAACGTGAACCGGAACGAGGGGAACACGGAGGTTCTCTGGGCCTTCCAGCTGGAGCTCGATGTACCGGGCGGCGGTTCGAGTATCATGCGGCGGTACTGGCTCAACCGGTACTACAGTCTCAAGGGGCTCGCAGTCACCGCCGAGTACGGCGGCCGCGGGATCGGAAGACTGTCGCCTACCGCCTGGGCAATCAATCTCTACGAGCCGGGTGACGACCGCGGGTCGGACTTCGCGATCCGGAAATTCTACCTGTACAACGATCCCGACAACGTGCCTTCGGGCAAGCAGCTCGGCGATACGCTTTTCCTCGACTGGACCACCGAGAAGATGTCGAATCCCAAGTGGCCCAGCACGCGGAAGTGGGACTGGACCGACCCGCTGGATGAATCCGGCGCCGCGCAGTACGGCGACCAGCCGTACGTCCGGCTCGCGGAGACCTACCTGCTCCTCGCCGAGGCGCAGTTTGACCAGGGCAAGCTGCCGGAGGCCGCCGCCACGTTGAACATCGTCCGCGAGCGCTCGCATGCATCACCGATCGATGCCGGCGATGTGACGATCGACTTCATACTCGACGAACGCTCCCGTGAGCTGCTCGCCGAGGGAGAGCGCCGTTACGCGCTCCTTCGCACAGGGAAGTGGCTGGAGCGTACGAAACTCCACAATCCGCTTGCCAGTCCAAACGTCACCGAGCGAGACATTCTCTTCCCGATCCCGCAGGCCGTCATCGACGCGAACCTGGGTGCGGGTATGCCGCAGAATCCCGGCTACTGACACAGTGACCGGTAGTGGTAGAGCGATGATGTGCTTCGCCCGGGCTTTCGGGCCCCCGAGGAGCATCGCATGGATCTGCGCGCTGGCGATCGTCGCCGGCGCGCAGCCGACGAAGGCGCTTACCGCACAGGAGACGCTCGGGCGAGCGAGAATCACGCTCGCCAGCGGTGGGGAGACGTCGTATGCCATCGCGCTATCGGCGTCTCCCTCGGCCGCCGAGCTGCTGGCCGCGTCGGAGCTTGCCACGTACCTGAATCACATGACCGGTGCGAGCTTCCGCGTGGAGAGGGGCTCGCGGCCGGCGAAGGCGATCGTGCTCCGCACCGCTAGCAGCGCTGGCGTGAGCGGGATCGCCGGCGATGCCTATGCCATCACCGTGCGCGGCGGCGACGTGATTCTCACCGGCGGCAGCGGCCGCGCCGTTCTCTACGCCGCGTACGATCTGCTCGCACGGTTGGGCTGCCAGTGGCTGGCCCCGAAGTTCGAGATGTACGAGGGCGCGGCCGAGTACGTGCCGCACGCGAGCACGCTCGTGTACGAGCCGGCCGGTGACGTGATCGAGCGGCCCACCTTCGCGATTCGGAAGCTCGACATGGCGGGCGCGCGCTCGCACGACATCGAGTCGTTACGGAAGATCGTCGAGTGGATGCCCAAGCTGCGCTTCAACACGCTCATGGTGTCGATGGTCTCCGGCATCGGCCGCGAGAAGTCGTGGGACGATTGGCGCGGCGCTCTCACGCCCGAGCTGGAGAAGCGAGGGCTCACCATCGAGGTAGGCGGCCACGGCTACCAGAACTTCCTGAACGCCGACATGGAGGGTGGGAAGCTCTTCGAGCGGCACCCGGAGTGGTTCGGAAAGGACAGTAGCTGTAAGCCGAGCCGCGCCACACACCTCGTGTTCAATACCTCGAACACGGATGCGGTGGCGTACCTCATAGGCAACGTGGTCCGCTACGTCACGTCGCACCCTGAGATCGACGTCTTCGACTTCTGGCCGCCGGATGGAGCGCGCTGGGCCGAGTGCGAGAATGAAAAGGCACTGGGCACCGTGGAGGACCGGCACGCTCGGCTCGTGACGCAGCTCCACGCCGCTCTGAAGAGGGCGCGTCCCGACCTGCGCCTGGAGATGATCGCCTACGCGCATGCCAAGATGCCGCCGGAGCAGGTAGCGCTCCCGGTGGACATCCTGGTGGACTTCTGTCCGATCGGACAGGACTTCGACGTGCCCATCTACGATCCTGCGGGCTCCAACAACTCCACGTACGTGCGAGCCATCCAGGCGTGGCGACGCGCGTACTCCGGCGATATCGGCCTCTACTCGTACTACCGGAAGTACGCGTGGCGATCCCTTCCCAACGTCATGCCGCATTACATGCAGCGCGACATGCAATGGTATGCCAGCGTCCCGCTGCAGGGAATCTCGAGCTATGCGGAGCCAGGTGACTGGTACACGTACGAGCTGAATCATTACACGTTGGGTCACCTTGCGTGGAATCCGAACGTGGACGTCGACTCGCTCATCGAGGGGTACACGCACGTCCGGTATGGCGCGGAGGGCGAAGTGGCCAGAGCGGCGATCGCCGCCCTCGAGCGCAGCTTCCGTCTCCGTGGCAGCATTCCGTACTCGGCAGGCGATTCCGCGGCACAGATCGCACGCGCGCTGGATAGCATCGACGCGCGGCTCGAGGCAGTGGTCGCGGCACGCGAGCGCGCACGCAACGGGAACGTGGCCGGCAACCTGGGAAGACTCGCTCTGATGCTGGAGTTCGCGAAGCGGGATCTCTCCCTCCAGAAGGCACGGGCGCAGGGCGCATCGCCCGAGAACGTTCGCAAGATGGTGCGGTCGCTCGTCAGCTTTCTCACCGCGAACAAGGACCGCGGCGTGTTCGTCGTGTACGGCGGCGATGACTTCTCGCGCTACCTCAAGCACTACACCCGGGATTGGCAGGCGGTCGGTGAAGGCGAGTAGAGTCCCGCCCAACTGCCGGATCCCGGGCGTGGTATCGCGCATGACTGGCCGGTGGGTGCCGGTGCTGCTCACGGTGTCCGCGGTGCTCGCATCGCGGGCGGGCGCCCAGAAGCCCGGGCATCTATCCGCGGCGCGCTGGTATCGGGGAAACACGCATGTGCACACATCCAATTCCGATGGCAACCGTGCGCCGGTCGACGTCGTGCGATGGTACCGCGAGCACGCGTACGACTTCCTGGTGATCACCGATCACGAATACATCACCGATCCCGCGCCACTCAACGAGCTTTACGGGCGAGCGGGGAAATTCCTCGTCATCCGGGGGGAGGAGGTCACCCAGCAGGTGACGGACTCCACCCATCCCCGCGGTCCTCGCCAGGCGCATGTGACCGGGATAGGCGTCTCGAGCGTCGTGGCGCCGCTCGGCGATCACGGAATCGCGAACGGTGTGACGCTCTCCGAGAGCTATGAGCATGCGCTCTCGGGGATCCGCGCTGTGGGCGGGGTCGCTGTGATCAACCATCCGAACTTCAAGTGGTCGGTGCAGCCGGCGGACATGATGCACCTCCCCGACTCCACGTTGTTCGAGGTATGGAACGCACAGCCGCGGATCAACAACCTGGGTGGAAGCGACGGGAGCGGGCACCGGTCGCTCTCCACCGAGGCGCTCTGGGATTCCCTCCTCACGCACGGCGTTCTCCTGTTCGGCGTTGCCAGCGACGATGCGCACAACTTCCGCCGCGAGGCACTCGCGGACCCCGAGGCCACTCACCCCGGCGGCGGCTGGGTGATGGTGCGGGCGGATACGTTGACGCCCGAAGCGATAATGGCCGCATTGCGCGCGGGCCGCTTCTACGCCAGCACCGGCGTGACACTGGCGGACTATTCGGCGACGCCACGCGAGATCCGGGTCGTCATCCGGCGGCCACCCAACCCGCGTGATGACCGCCGCTTCGTGACGCGCTTCATCGGGCGTGGCGGACGAGTACTGGCCGAAGTGCCGGGAATGGAAGCGCGCTACGAGATCGAGGGTGACGAGGGATACGTGCGTGCAACCGTGGTGGACTCGAACGGCCGGCGCGCCTGGATGCAGCCGGAATGGGTTGGAGATCATGAACGGCGTTGAGATTTCCCTCGCGCGATCGGCTGACGCTCGGAGATGCTCGAGAAGGCCGCTCGGCAGCAGACTCGCGCAGCCACCCGTGCGGCTATTGCTTCTCTTCCTGCTGCTGCCGGCCTGCCTCGCGGCCCAGGGCAGCCCGACACGAAAGGACACGCAGGCCCCGGTCCGCACCCGCCGCAGCATCGATGCGGGATGGAAATTCCACGCGGGTGGTCTCAACTTCGCCTGGTCGCCATCGGTCTCCGACGCCAGCTGGAAGCCGGTCTCCATCCCTCACACATGGAATGCGCACGATCCCTTCGACGATGTTCCCAGCTACCGGCGCGGGATAGGCTGGTATCGGAAGGAGCTGCACCTCGACGACGCGCTCCGCGGAAAGCGGATCGTTCTGTACTTCGAGGGCGCGAACCAGGTATCCGACGTCTACGTGAACGGCGCCTTCGTGGGAGAGCACCGGGGCGGCTACACCGCGTTCTCGTTCGACATCACGCGCTTCGTGAAGTTCGATGGTGGTGAGAACGCCAATCTGGTCGCCGTCAAGGTAGACAACAGCCAGGATCCGTTCATCCCGCCGCTCTCGGTGGGATACGCGCTCTACGGCGGCATCTATCGGGACGTGTGGCTCGTGGCCACCGATCCGGTGCACTTCGAGGTCACCGATCATGCCTCGAGCGGCGTCTACATCTCCACACCGCACGTGTCGCGAGAACGTGGTGATGTTCACGTTCGTGGAACGGTCGTGAACGGCGATGCGGCGATGAGCGGCACGGTGGTGGAGAAGGGAGCCAGTGGAGCGGATGAAGCGCCGCAGACGCTGCACGTCGTGAGTACGGTTTTCGACGAAGATGGAAAGCGAGTCGGCGAAGCCAGCTCCACGATCTCCCTACCGGCTGGCGGCAAGGCCGAGTTCAGCCACGACGTCCGCTCCATAAGCAACCCTCACCTCTGGACGCCCGACGACCCGTATCTCTACCGCGTCTCCACCTCGGTGTACGCCGGGAACGAGCTCCGCGACCGGGTGGAGAGTCCACTCGGGTTCCGCTGGTTCAGCTTCAGCCCCGACAGCGGCTTCGCCCTCAATGGGAAGAAGCTCCAGCTCAGGGGCACCACGCGCCACCAGGACTACGCGGGCGAAGGCTCGGCGCTCTCGAACGAGCAGCACGTGCGCGACATGCAGCTCATAAAGGAGATGGGCGCCAACTTCGTGCGGCTGGCTCACTACCCGCAGGACCCCGCCGTGCTCGATGCGGCCGACCGCCTGGGAATCCTCATCTGGGAGGAGATTCCCGTGGTCAACTACATCACGGTCTCCCCCGAGTTCACGCGCAACGCGCAGCGCATGATGCGGGAGATGATCCGCCAGCACTACAACCATCCGTCGGTCATCGTGTGGGGACTGATGAACGAGGTCTTTCTCTGGAGCCCCGAAGGTGCGCGAATCGGGAGACAGAACGACACCACGTACATGCGGCAGGTGCGCGACTTCGCGCTCTCGCTCGACAGCGTGGCGAAGGCCGAGGACTCGTCGCGCTACATCGCGATGGCGATTCATGGGAGCAAGGACTACGATCTGGCGGGCCTATCGGAGGTGCCGCAGGTGCTGGGGCTCAACATCTACAGCGGGTGGTACAGCGGAACGTTCGAGGGCTTCGGCAACTCGGTCGACAACCGCCATGCGCGGAGCCCGGAGCAGATCATCTTCGTGAGCGAGTACGGCGCCGAGGATGACGCGAGGGTCAACTCGCTCCACCCCGAGCGCTTCGACTTCAGCGGGAGCTGGCAGCGGCTCTTTCACGAGTCGTACCTCCGCCAGATCGAGACGCGTCCGTGGCTGGCGGGCACCGCGATCTGGAACGAGTTCGATTTCTCGCAGCCGGAGACAGGCGGCTCCATCCCGTACATGAACCAGAAGGGGATGATCACGTGGGACCGTCATCCCAAAGACGTCTACTATCTCTACAAGGCGAACTGGAATCCGGAGCCGATGGTCCACATCGCCAGCCACTCGTGGACCGAGCGCACGGGAACCGCGCCCGATGCGCCCCTCGGAAAGGGTCCGGTCCCGGTGCGCCAGCCGGTGGAGGTGTACTCGAACCTCCCGCGCGTGGAGCTCTTCCTCGACGGTCGTTCGCTCGGAGCGAAGACCCCGGACGACGTGCACAGCGCTACGTGGCAGGTGCCCCTGGTGCAGGGCGACAACGTGATAGAAGCGAGGGGAGAGCGCGATGGGCGCGTGTACGGCGACCGCGTCACCATCCACTTCACCTATCGCCCGCCGAAGCTCGCCGATCCATCGGTACCCTTCCACGAGCTGGCCATCAACGTAGGCTCGCGCGCGCAGTACGCAGCGGATGGTGTCGTCTGGGAAGGCGACCAGCCGTATCAACCGGGAAGCTTCGGCTACATCGGCGGTGAGGCGAAGATGTTCAACAAGGACATCCCGATAACGGCCACTCGCGACGTGCCGCTCTACTTCACCTACCGCTCCGGGATCGACGGCTACCGTCTGGACGTGCCGGATGGCGAGTACGACGTGGAGCTGCTCTTCGCCGAGCCGCTGAAGCTCGAGCCGGGGGAGCGCTCCTTTCAGGTCGCCATCAACGGCGAGACGGTGCTCCCCGCGCTCGATCTGGCTCGGCAGGATGGCGCCGCACGCGCGACGCCGATCACCTTCACCGCTAGCGCCGTGGACGGAAAGGGGCTGACGATTTCATTCCGGGCCATCCGGGGCGACCCCATTCTCAACGCCATCCGGGTGAGGAAGCGCTGAATCATGTCCATCGACAGTATACTCCCCACCCTCGCTCTCGCATCTCTCCTCTGCGGAGTGGCCGATCCAGCCGGTGCTCAGAGCGCGGCGAAGTTGAAGCTCCTCGCCTTCGCCGACAGTTCCAGCGTGCGCATCCAGCTGAGCGCCACCGAAGCGGCGGCTCTCACGGGCAAGCCGGTTCGTGCGACGATCACCGCCGTCGGAGACGGCGCGCGGTTGTGGTCCGGCGACATTGGCGCGCTCACCGTGGACTCGGTTGGGGAAGGTCATCTGACGGCACGCGTCGGCGGACTGCACCCCCGCCTCTGGAGCCCGTCGTCGCCCAGTCGCTACGAGCTCACCGTGAGCGTGGGCGCGGAGAACGCGGATCCGAGCGCGAGCACTCGCTTCGGGTTCCGCTCGTTCGAGATGCGCGACGGTCGTCTCTATCTCAACGGCCGCCCGATATTCCTGCGCGGGAACGCTATCAACCCGCCCGGGCGGACCATCCCCGACTCACTGGACGACAACCCGCGCTTCGCCGCCGACTACATCGCGTACCTGAAGAGCATCCATGTGAACATGATCCGGCTTTCGCGCACGTCGCAGGCATGGTTGGACATGTGCGACTCGCTGGGGATGATGGTCTACCAGGGGCTCTACGGTACGCCCGATGGCGCCACGAAGAACCGGCCGCCGCAGAAGCCGTTCGGCGAGGTTCTGGCGGATTACCGCGCGGTACTGGAACCGCTGGCCAACCACCCGAGCGTGGTCGTGTACGTGCTCTCCAACGAGCTCTCCTCGCGCGACATGATCCAGAGCCACGACGATGCCGGTGCCGATTCCATCGCTGCCTTCCTGTCGCGCGTGCATGGCGCGATGCGCGACTGGGATTCCACTCGCGTCTACATCGCCAACGCCGGCTACGGCTACGGTCGCTCGGGGGACATCTGCGACGTGCACCATTACTGGGGCTGGTACTACAACACGGTTCTCAGCTACTACACGATGCGCGATCCGCGCACCTGCTGGCGTACCGATCGAAAGCAGCCGATAACCGTGAGCGAGAACACGGGGAGCTACACGGGTCCGAACGGGCGCTTCAACATCGTGGCTGACTCCAAGCAGATGAGCTCCCAGCTCAACTTCACCGGTCACACTCCGGTTGCCGAACAGGCGAGGCGCGCCGGCGAGTACCAGGCGTTCGCCGTGCGGAACGCTATCGAGATCATGCGCCGCACGCGCAGCGAGAATCCATACCTCGCGGGGCTCATGCCCTTCACCACGCTCTTCTCGCGCTGGTGGCGGATCCACTCGTTCGCCGACATGACGCCGAGTCCCGCGGCGCGGCAGTTCGCGATCTCGTATCAGCCGGTGCTGCTCTCCTGGGAGCTATGGACACCGCAGGTGTATGCCGGCACCACGCTCCGGCCCACCGCGCACGTCGTGAACGACGATACGCTCGGGAGAGGTCTTCACGATCTCGAGCTCCGCTGGCGCGTCGTCGACGGCGCCGGCGTGGCGCGGCTCTCGGGAAAGGCTAGCCTCGGCGACGTTGCCTACTTCGCGGCTGTGGGCCACCCGCTCGAGATCGAGCTCCCGCGGTCGCTCCCCGAAGGGACGTACTCGCTGGAGGGAACGCTCCTTCAGGAAGGGCGGGAGCTATCGCGCAACCGCGCCAAGCTCTTCGTGGCGGCACGCGGCTACGCGGGCACGATCGGGTCTCCCGCGCGGCGCATCTCACTATTTGATCCACCGGGTCGCACGGCGGCGGCGTTCCGCAAGATCGGCATCGGCTTCACGTCGGTGACCTCGACAGGCTCACTGAGCCCCGAGCGAGACTTGCTGGTGATCGGTGCCCACGCCTGGAGCAGCGGGCTGGAAGGTGCGCAGCTGCGCGGCTTCGTCCAGCGTGGTGGCCGCGTGCTCGTGCTGGAGCAGGACTCGGCGAGCTTCGACACGGGCTGGCTCGGCGCCGACGTGCGCCTGCTCTCCGGCCCGGTCGACGCCCCCGGCGACCGGAGGCTCGGCAACCCATACCGAAACGGGATGGCGGTGAACCCGGAACGTGTGGGCCACCCGCTCTTCGCGGGACTGGGGCGCGATCGCCTGTTCCTGTGGTCCGATCCCGATGGGTGGACCGAGCGGAAGCCGGGCTTGCCGGCGGTCTATCCGGTGGTGCACGGCTTCGTGCTGGAGAAGCCGGAGAAGGACCTCGGTCACGTCGCGATCCTGGCGGACTACGGTCGGGGTCTCCAGGGGATAGGCGCGGCCGAGATCTTCGATGGAGAAGGCTCCGTGCTGCTGACGGGCTTCGATCTCGTGGCGCACGTGGGCGTGGATCCAGCGGCCGACCGGCTGCTCGTGAACGCACTCCGCTACGAGAGCTCCGCGTCGCCGCACTTCGCCCACCAGCTAGTGCGATCGACTATCAAGTGGGGCGACTATGGAAGCGAGGCGGGGTTGGTGGTGGGGATCTACGACGGCCTCATAGTCAATCCCGTTCCCATAGTGCCCGAGGGACTCCGGGAGCGCTATCCACTTCGAATCGATGAAGATGGATTCCATTTCGCCGGAGCGCGGGGCGGCTGGAACAGCAGACCTGCCATCCAGTACGTTGCCAGCGGCCGGCGGCCCTTCGGCCCGTACTACTTCGACATATTCGGCACCGCGCAGCTCCCGAAAAAACACGACGCCATGGGCGCCGGGCGCTTCTGGCTTCGCGTACCCACCGGAACGAGCGCCATGACCACGACCGTGCAAAATCCATCGGATACCACGCTCGTGCTGGAGCTCACCGTGAACGGTGCGAAGCAGCGAGAGGAGATAGCCGCGGGCGCAACCGCGCGAGTCGAGACAGCGCTGCACGGCGCTACGGAGTTGGCGGTGACGGTGCGCGGCGACCGCCGCCTGGTGCTGAGGGAGACCGCGTTCCGATGAGGTGCAGCGACATGGAGCAGAGTGTACGATGAAGCGTGATCCGTTCGATCTCAGCGGAAGAGTGGCCGTGGTCGCCGGCGGCTACGGGGTGCTCGGTGGGAGCATCGCGCTCGGTCTGGTCCGGAGCGGTGCGCGCGTCGCGGTCCTCGGCCGGCGTCTCGAACCCGCCATTGCGAAGGCGGACGAGCTTCGGCGCGCCGGCGGCGAGGCCATGGCGTTGGCAGCCGACGTTCTCGAGCGCGATCAGCTCACCGATGTGCGCGACGAGCTGCTCGACAAGTGGGGACAGGTAGACATCCTCGTGAACGCTGCCGGCGGCAACGTGCAGCGCGCGCGTACCGATGGAGTCCCAGTGTTCGGGCTCCCCATCGATGCATTCGATGAGGTGGTCCGGCTGAACCTGCACGGCAGCGTGTTGCCCGCGCTCGTCTTCGCCGAAGCGATGGCCAATCGCGGCAGCGGGAGCATCGTCAACATCTCATCGATGGCCGCGACGCGGGCGATAAGCGGCGTGCTCGGGTACTCCGCGGCCAAGGCGGCAATCGACAACGTCACGCGCTGGCTTGCGGTGGAGCTGGCGCGGAGGCACGGCGACGGGCTGCGCGTCAACGCCGTGGCGCCGGGATTCTTCGTAGCCAAGCAGAATCGCGGCGTACTGGTGAATCCTGACGGCAGCTACACCGAGCGGGCGCGCACGATAATCGACAGGACGCCGATGGGTCGCTTCGGCGAGCCGGAGGAGCTCAACGGCGTGGTCACTTTTCTCTGCAGCGATGCTGCGTCCTTCGTCACGGGCGGGGTGATCCCCGTGGATGGCGGCTTCAGTGCCGAGAGCGGTGTTTGACAGGGTGGGAACCAAAACAAAGGGAAGAATGAAGCTAGGACTGGGACTCTACAGAGGGCTACTCACGGAAGACAACTTCCGCTTCGCAAAGCAGGCCGGTGCCACACACCTCGTCGTGCATCTCGTGGACTACTTCGGCGGCTCGAACCCTTCGCTCGAGAGTGGGCCACCCACGCTCGGGTGGGGCGTCACGCGCGCCGCCGGCCACCCCTGGAGCTACGAGGATCTACGCGACATCAAGCGCAGCATCGAGTCGCACGGACTCGTGTGGGAAGCGATCGAGAACTTCGACCCTGCCCACTGGCACGATGTGCTGCTCGACGGCCCGCGAAAGAAAGAGCAGATGGAGGCGGTCAAGCGCACCATCCGCGACATCGGTCGCGTGGGTGTGCCGATCATGGGCTACAACTTCAGCATCGCCGGCGTGTGGGGGTGGACCAAGGGTCCGTTCGGACGGGGTGGGGCACTGTCGGTTCGCTACAACGAGGCGGAGATCGACAAGAGCACGCCCATTCCGAATGGGATGGTCTGGAACATGGTCTACGATCCCGATGCGGCCGAAGGCACGGTGGCACCGGTCTCGGACGAGGAGCTGTGGCAGCGCCTGCAGTATTTCCTGGAAGAGATCCTGCCGGTGGCCGAGGAAGCGGGTGTTCGGCTCGCTCTCCATCCGGACGACCCGCCCGCTGATGCGCTCCGCGGAGCGGCGCGTCTCGTGAACGACCCGGCCAAGTACCAGCGCGTGCTCGACCTCGTGCCCAGCAAGTCGAACACGCTGGAGTTCTGTCTCGGATCGTTGCAGGAGATGCCGGTGGGAGACGTCTACGAAGCCATCAGGCACTACGGCAGTCAGGGAAAGATCGCGTATGTGCACTATCGCAACGTGCGCGGGCGGGTTCCCGCATACCAGGAAGTGTTCGTGGATGAGGGCGATCTCGACATGATCCGCATCGTGCGCGTCCTTTCGGAGGTCGGCTACGATGGAGTACTGATCCCGGACCACACCCCCGAGATAAGCTGCGGCGCCCCGTGGCACGCGGGTATGGCCTACGCCCTCGGTTACATGAAGGCAGCCATCCAGGCGGCGGGGTAGGAGGCGACTGCGATGACATCGCACCGCGACTCGGCCGCGCTCCCGGACATCTCGGCGACGCCGCGTCCGCTCGTTCTCGACGACGCTCGCTGCTTCGACTCCGATCCGGCCGTTCGCCGCGTCGCGCGAGCGTTGTACGAGGAGACGCGGCATCTCCCGCTGGTGTGCCCACACGGTCATGTCGAGCCCGGGCTGCTCGCCAGGAACGCGCCCTTCCCCGAGCCGACGGCGTTGCTCATCACGCCGGACCATTACGTGGTCCGCATGCTCTACTCGTGCGGAGTCCCCATGGAAGCTCTGGGAATCCCCACGCGAGACGGCACTCCTGTGGAGTCGGATCCTCGCCGGATCTGGCAGACGTTCGGCGATCACTATCACCTGTTTCACGGCACACCTACACGAGCGTGGCTCGACTACGAGCTGTACGACGTGTTCGGCATCCGCACCAAGCTCACGGGGGAGTCGGCGCAGGGGATCTACGACGAGATCGGCGAGAGGCTCCGCTCGCCCGAGTATCTCCCGCGCGCCCTCTTCGAGCGCTTCAACATCGAAGTGCTGACCACCACGGATGCCGCCGCGGACACGCTCGAGGAGCATCGCGAGATTCGCGACTCTGGTTGGAAGGGAAAGGTGGTGCCGTGTTTCCGCCCCGATGCACTTTTTCAGATCTCGAAGCCTGGCTGGCGCAGCGAGCTCGCTTCGCTCGAGCGGGTGTGCGGCGGAGCGATCACGGATCTCGCGACATTTCTCGGGAGGCTCGAGGAGCGTAGGGCGTACTTCAAGTCGATGGGCGCGACCTCGACCGACCACGGCGTGCTGGAGCCCTACACGGAGCGACTTCCTGCCGGTGAGGCGCAGCGGCTCTTCGCGAGAGCGCTCGCGGGCGAGGCGACGTGGGAAGATGAACGGCGCTTCCAGGCTCACCTGCTCATGGAGATGGCGCGCATGTCCATCGAGGATGGGCTGGTGATGCAGATCCACGCTGGAGCTCTGCGCGACCACAACCGGGCGGTATTCGAGCGCTTCGGGCCGAACGTGGGCGGCGACATCCCCATTGCCACGGAGTACACGCGCAACCTCGCTCCGCTGCTCGACGCCTACGGAAACGACCCGCGCTTGACGCTGGTGGTCTTCACGCTGGATGAATCCACCTACTCCAGGGAGCTGGCGCCGCTGGCAGGCCACTACCCGGCGCTCCGACTGGGTCCGCCGTGGTGGTTCCACGATTCCATCGAAGGGATGCGTCGCTTCCGCCAGGCGACCACCGAGACGGCAGGGATCTACAACACCGCGGGCTTCAACGACGATACGCGTGCCTTCTGCTCGATCCCGGCGCGACACGATCTCGCTCGCCGCGTGGATGCGAATTTTCTCGGACAGCTCGTTGCACGGCACATCGTGGATCTCGAGGACGCCCGGCAGATGGCGCACGCGCTCGCCTACGAGCTCGCAAGGCGGACGTACAAATTGAACGGGGCGGCGGCCTGATCGTGCGCCTCACCTTCCGCTGGTTCGGTCCGGACGATCCGGTACCGCTCGCACACATCCGCCAGATCCCTGGTGTCACGGGCATCGTCAGCGCCTTGTACGACGTTCCGGTCGGCGAAGCGTGGTCGCGAGATGCGCTCGAGCAGCTCGCGAGCGAGATCGATGCGGCGGGGCTCGAGCTGTCGGTAGTGGAGAGCATCCCGGTTCACGAAGACATCAAGCTCGGCCGCGCTACCCGCGATGGGTTGATCGCGCGGTATTGCGAGAGCATCCAGAGCGTGGGCGCGGTCGGTGTAACGACGGTCTGCTACAACTTCATGCCTGTCTTCGACTGGATGCGTACCTCGGTCGCGATGCCTCTCGATGATGGCTCGATGGCTCTCGCGTACGACGATCGTGTTCTCGAAGATGCCGGATTCACCCGCGGCGCCGAGGGACTCCCGGGATGGGCCACCGGCTATGATGCCGACGAGCTCGATGCGCTCTTCGCGGCGTACCGCGAAGTCGACTCGGAGCGCCTCTGGGATAACCTCGCGTACTTCCTCGGGCGGGTCGTCCCCGTAGCCGAGCAGGCAGGGGTGATGTTGGCGGTGCACCCCGACGATCCGCCATGGCCCATCTTCGGTCTCCCGCGAATCCTCACCGACGGTGCTTCCCTCGAGAGGCTCGTCGAGCTGGTGGACAGCCCCGCCAACGGCGTGACGCTGTGTACCGGCTCGCTCGGCGCCGCGCCCGCCAACGACCTCCCCGCCATCGCGCGGCGGCTCGGCGCGCGCGGACGAATCCACTTCGTGCACTTACGGAACGTGAAGGTGACTGGAGATCGACAATTCCACGAGTGTCCGCATCCGAGCGCGTTCGGGAGCGTGAATCTACCGGACGTAGTCGACGCGCTGTGTGATACCGGATTCGATGGGCCGATCCGACCCGACCATGGTCGGATGATCTGGGGCGAGGCGGGGCGGCCGGGCTACGGACTGTACGACCGCGCGCTCGGCGCCATGTATCTGCAAGGACTCTGGGAGGGGCTGCGTCATGGTTGATCTGGTTACGGAATTGCGACGACTGCGAATTCTCCCGGTGATCGTTATCGACGAGCCCCGGGATGCCATCCCACTCGCGCATGCGCTCCTCGACGGAGGGCTCCCGTGCGCGGAGATCACTTTCCGTACCCCTCGCGCGGACGAGGCGCTGCGCGTGATCGCGCGAGAATGTCCGAGCATCCTGGTGGGCGCAGGCACAGTGCTGACCGTGGAGCAGGCCGCTCGCGCGTGCGACGCGGGCGCGCGATTCATCGTGACGCCGGGTTTCAACCCGGAAGTCGTGGACTTCTGCCTCGAGAAAGGAATCGCGCTCTTCCCCGGCGTGTGCACGCCGACCGAAGTCGACGCCGCGCTCCGCAGGGGGCTGAACGTCCTCAAGTTCTTCCCCGCCGAGGCAATGGGTGGTGCCTCCTTCCTCAAGGCCATCTCGGCGCCCTACTCGATGGTGGAGTTCATCCCCACCGGCGGGATAAACCTGACCAACCTGGCAGCCTACCTCTCGCTCGGGAACGTCGTGGCGTGCGGAGGGTCCTGGCTCGTGTCGCGGGAATGGGTTCGGACCGGGGATTTCGGGCGGATCAGGAAGGAGACCGAGCTGGCGGTGCAGGCGGCTCGGCAGTTCACGGGAGGAGTGTGACGATGGTGAGAGTCGTAACCTTCGGCGAGATCATGTTGCGCCTGAAGGCGCCCGGCCACGATCGGCTGTTTCAGTCGCCCACCCTGGAAGCGACGTTCGGCGGCGCCGAGGCGAACGTGGCTGCATCGCTGGCCAACTTCGGTGTGACCGCGACCTTCGTCACGGCCCTGCCGGAAAATTCAGTGGGCGATGCGTGTCTGCGCGAGCTGCGCGGCTTCGGCGTCGATGTCGGGCAGATTCGTCGCCGGGGTGACCGTGTCGGCATCTACTTTCTCGAGACCGGCGCCAATCAGCGGCCTTCGAAGGTGATCTACGACCGCTCGGGCTCGAGCATCGCTACCGCACGCCCCGGTGACTTCGATTGGGATGCGATCCTGCACGGCGCCGACTGGTTTCACGTCAGCGGCATCACGCCGGCGATCAGCGAGTCCGCCGCGGAGCTCACCCTCGAAGCAGTCCAGAAGGCGCGCGCCATGGGAGTGACCATCTCCTGCGACTACAACTACCGGAAGAACCTCTGGAAGTACGGTAAGCGTGCGCCGGAGGTGATGCGGGAGATCGTTCGCCAGGTGCACGTGGGGATAGCGAACGAAGAAGACTGCCAGAAGGCGTTGGGACTCGAGATCGACGTGGACGTGCACGCCGGTGCGCTGGAGCACGAGAAGTATCGAGCGCTCGCCGAGCGCGTGCTGGATGCGTTCCCGAATCTGGAAAAGCAGGTGATCACGCTGCGGGAGAGCCGGAGCGCCGATCACAACGACTGGTCAGCCGTACTGCACAACCGCGACGCCTTCCTGGTGAGTCGCAGGTACGGGATCACAGACATCGTGGACCGGGTGGGTGGCGGAGACTCTTTCTCGGCCGGTCTGATCTACGGCCTGCTCACGTACGGCGACGATGCTCGCGCACTCGATTTCGCGACCGCTGCCTCGTGCCTCAAGCATTCCATTCCGGGCGACTTCAACCGGGTGAGCGTTGGCGAGGTGGAGTCGCTCATGGGTGGCGACGCGAGCGGGCGTGTCCAGCGTTGAGCACGAACCCAACTCGTCGAGAGAGTCGTAAACGATCACCGCAACGGGAAGGAGAAGGACATGGCTCGTGACAAAGACTCGGCCACGGCCCCTTTCGACAACAGCGTCGCTGGTGCCTCTTCCGTGGCCATCGAGGAGCCGATCGCACACATGCCGCAGGTCGGCCGCTCGGGATTCCGATGGACTATCTGCGCGCTCCTCTTCGCTGCCACCACGATCAACTATGTCGACCGGCAAGTCATCGGCATTCTTGCTCCCACGCTGCAGCGCGAGCTTGGATGGACGGAGGTGCAATACGGTCAGATAGTTTCCTGGTTCAGCCTCGCCTATGGGATCGGGTTCCTCGGCATGGGCCGCCTGCTCGATCGGATCGGTGTGCGTAAGGGCTTCGCGATCTCCATCGTGGCGTGGAGTCTGGCGGCGATGGGCCACGCGGTTGCCCGCACGGCCGCCGGGTTCTCCGCGGCGCGAGCGCTCCTGGGACTCGGCGAGTCAGGAAACTTCCCTGGCTCGATCAAGGCGGTAGCGGAGTGGTTCCCGAAGAAGGAAAGAGCGCTGGCCACCGGTATCTTCAATGCCGGGAGCAACGTGGGTGCTGTACTTGCACCGCTGCTCGTCCCCTGGATCACCCTCACGTGGGGATGGGAATGGGCGTTCGTCGCAACGGGCGCTCTGGGGTTCATCTGGCTGCTCTTCTGGCTGGTGTTCTACCGCGATCCTGCGAAACACCCTCGAGTGTCGGCCTCCGAGCTGGCGTACATCCGCAGCGACCCCGTCGAGCGGGTGGAGGAGATTCCGTGGCTGCGACTACTGAAGCACCGGCAGACGTGGGCGTTCGCGCTCGGCAAGTTCATAACCGACCCGATCTGGCTCTTCTACCTCTTCTGGCTGCCGAAATTTCTCAAGGCCAACTGGGGGATCGAGCTCTCTCACCTCGCGCTGCCATTGATAATCATCTACGTCCTCGCGGATGTCGGCTCCGTGGCCGGCGGTTGGTTCTCGGGCACTCTGATGGCGCGCGGCTGGACGGTGAATCGAGCGCGCAAGGCTGCCATGCTGGTCGCGGCGGTATGCATCGTACCAACGATGTTCGCGGCGCACGCAAAGAGTGTTTGGGTGGCCGTCGCGATCGTGAGCGTGGCGGCCGCGGCGCACCAGTGGTGGTCGTGCAATCTCTTCACGCTCACTAGCGACATGTTTCCGAAGCAGGCGGTGGCATCGGTGGTCGGCATCGGTGGCTTCGTGGGCGCCATCGGCGCGGTGCTGTTCCAGCGGGCGACGGGACGGATTCTCGAGGCCACGGGAAGCAACTACTCGGTGATCTTCGTGATCTGCGGTCTCGCCTACGTGGCTGCGTGGATCGTCATCCACCTGCTGGTGCCGCGGCTTCGGCCGGTCGAGGCGGACGCGCTGGAATAGACCGGATTCCACCGAGTCTCCGCGCGCAGGCCAGCGGGCATCCTCTGGCGCGCGGAGCAGAGCAGCGGCAGAATAGGCGCCATGCCCAGGACTCCACTTTTCGGCCTGGTCCAGCGCTCGCTGCGCCTCGCGCAACTCTCTGCCGCGCGTGGTGAGCCGCTCGACGAGATTGCCGATCGCGCGCTCGACGCCGCTCGCCGCCCGAACGACATCTCCCGCCGGCGCTTCCTCGCCATCGCGGCGGCGGCTTCTGCTGCCGTGGCGCTGGACGGCTGCGTCCCGCGCCGCCGCGCTGGTGGCCCGCTCCCCGAACCGCGTGACGATGTCGAGCCGGTTCTGATAATCGGCGCTGGCATAGCCGGGCTCACCGCGGCGTATCGGCTGCGGCAGCACGGCGTGCCGGTGAGAGTGATCGAGGCGCAGCAGCGCGTGGGCGGAAGGATGTATTCGCTCCGCAACGCCTTCGCCGACGGCCAGCTCTGCGAGCTGGGTGGTGAGCTCATCGACACCGGCCATTCGAGCATCCGCGCGCTCGCCGCCGAGCTGGGGATCGAGCTCGACGATCTGCGCCAGGTGGACGCCGGCCTCGACCCGGATGTCTGGTGGGTGGGCGGGGCGCGGCGAAGTACGGCCGAAGTGATTGGCGCGCTCGCGCCCGTGGCCGTGCGGCTCGATGCCGACCGTGGAGCGTGGCCGGAGGAGTTCGACCCCACCTATCGGCATCCATCGGGTGCGGAATCGCTCGACCGGATGACCATCGCGGCCTGGCTCGATGGCGCGGGTGCTTCCGGGTGGATCCGCGAACTGCTCGACGTGGCATTCACTACCGAGTACGGGATGCCGCTCGACGAACAGTCGGCGCTCAACATGCTCACGATGCTGACTGTGCAGGGGGACACGCTCGAGATGTACGGCGTGAGCGACGAGCGCTTCCACGTGCACGAGGGTAACGACACGATCCCGCTCACGCTCGCGCGCTACCTGGACGACGCGATCGAAATGGGCACGGTGCTCGAGTCAGTGTCGCAGCGAGCCGACGGGCGATTCACCTGCTCGCTCAGGCGCGGCTCGTCGAGCAGCGATGCGACCGCGTCGCACCTGCTGCTCGCGATCCCGTTCACCACGCTGCGCAAGGTGCGGCTGGATATCCCGCTCCCCGACGTGAAGCGCCGCGCCATCCAGGAGCTCGGCTACGGGAAGAACGCGAAGTTGATGGTCGGGTTTTCCGAGCGCGTATGGCGAACGCGCTACCGGTGCAACGGGAGCGTGATGACGTCGCTCCCATTCCAGACGACGTGGGAGACGAGCCGCGGACAGTCGGGGAGCGCCGGGATCCTCACCAACTTCACCGGCGGCGCGCACGCGCTCGAGCTGGGCCGCGGGACCGCGGAAGAGCAGGGAGATATGCTGGTGGCGGATCTGGACCGCGTCTTCCCCGGCGCACGTGCCACGCACGCGGGGATGAAATCGGTGCGCTTCCACTGGCCTTCGTTCCCCTGGACGCTGGGGAGCTACGCGGGATATCTCCCAGGCCAGTGGACATCGATCCGCGGTGCGGAGGGGGAGTCGGTGGGCCGGCTCTATTTCGCGGGCGAGCACTGCTCGCTTCCGGCGCAGGGCTTCATGGAGGGCGGCTGCGAGACAGGCGAGGCGGCTGCGAAGGCCATCCTCACGAGTCTGGGTGTGGCGGCCCGCGACGGGGTCAGGTCTTTAATTTCGAGCGGGCTCAGCCATGGCTGAGCCCGCTCGAAATTAAAGACCTGACCCCGTCGCGGGCCGCCACACCCAGACT
>DASSNL010000208.1:0-44055 GCA_035688075.1 Gemmatimonadaceae bacterium | reverse complement strand
TCACGCGCACCGCACCATGTACCGGGCGGTGACCGGGCGGTGCTTACGTTCGCGCGTCGACGCGCTTCATCACGATCGAGGGGAACTCCAGTGAAGACATATCTGCGGTTTGCAAGACTTCTCACGGCTGTCGTGGCCGCGCTGCCCGCATCGCTCGCGGCGCAGGGACTGCATAGTGGAGGCGCCACCGTCGCATACGTCGCCGTGGCGTTCGCGGGCGAGCACATGGGGCGATTCCCAGCCAGCAATTGCGCCCCTGGCCCGGGAGGTTCGACAGCGTCGGGCGCTTTCGCAGAGACGACGCCCGCCAATGCTCCCGCCGAGTTCGGGTCCTTCGATCTGACGATATCAGCGGCGTGTGCAACGCCGTATTTCCAGGCGCTCTTCGCCCGCGAACAGATGACCGTGACGATGACGCTGTCGGACGCCAGCGGGACTCCGCTCATGAATTACACACTGAAGAGGGCCCAGTTCACGCATGTCGGCCTCTCGATCGTGAACGGGGGGGCCGGTCCATTACCGGTCCTGAACCTGTCCGTCTCATCCCCCGAGGTAACCTTGGCGCTGGGCGGCCCAGCGGAGGCTTCGAGCTCCGTTCCGGCAACGGGTCCGAGCTCGTCGCAGTCAGGCGCGTCGAAGTTGGTGAGGGCGGCCGTCCTTCGTAAGCGTTCACGAGCACCGATGCTTCGTCTGTCGACGGAGCGACTGCGCAACGATGGCCCGCGCCGCATAGCCGTAGAGCCACCTTCGAGCGCTCCCCCCTCACCTCCGACCGGGCTCGGAACGAGCTGGCTCAATGTTCCATCTTCGGGCGACCGAGCAGTTCAGACCAATCTCTTTCTGAACGCTACGCTCGCAGCGACCTCTCCTCAGCTCGATGCCACCGTGACCGTGAAGCCCCCTCTGAATCTGGATGCGTCGTACGCTGTGGATGCTGGAAGCCGCATGCCCACCGGCACGCTGCAGATCACACTGAGTCCGCTCGTGACGGCGACGACTCCAGCCGCCATGGTGGCGCTGGCAAACGCCGGTCGCGCGCACGCCGCGCTGACGCAGGGGAAGATCGTGTTGTGGAAAGCCGACGCAACGCCGACGCCGGGCATCACGGTCACGCTGCGCGGAGGGAGATTCACATCCTACCAGGTTACAACCGGCTCGAGTGGTCCGCAGTCTCTGGCCATCCAGACGATGCAGCTCGGTTTCGATGGCTTCACCATGACCGACATCGGGTCGGGAAAGACCGCGCAGACGCAGCGGTGAGTCCGAGCGTGTGTTCGACCCTGTGTCATACCAGCAACCTGTTCGATTCGGAGATTCTCACTGAATTGATGCGCGTCGATCGCGCTCTTCCTCTCGTCATCGCCCTCGTCGCCGGCTGCTCGAGGGCCGATACGTCAGCCGCTCCTCCACCCGCCGACTCGGCGCGTGGCGCACCGGCGTCGGTGGCCCGGGCGCCGATGCCACTCCGCTCTATCGACGCAGCTGATGACGCAGAGCTGGCCCGCTTCCGGCTCACGACTGACAACGTGGCGAAAGCCACGCTGGCCTCGCGCTACATCGCGGAGCTCGGCGCCACGGACCCGGGGCTGCTCCAGCGGCTCGACCAGGATTCGCCGCTGGACAACGCGCGGACTCTTCAGGAGGCGGCGGACCGGATAGCAGGTGTCCCGCGGTTGCGTAGCGCCATCGAGCGCGCGGGACTCTCGCCGCGTGAGTACATACTGGTGTCGCTCACCATCGCGCGTGCGGCTATCGCGAACGCCTACGCGGTGGCGGGGGCCGCACAGTCCGGCGCGCCCGAGCTGGCCAGCGCGAACGTGGGCTTCGTGGGCGCGCATCAGAAGGACATCCAGCGGTACATGGAGGCGGTGGACGCGATGACCCCGTCCGGCGGCGCGGGCGCAAGCGAGCGGTGAAGGCGTAGCGGCGCCAAGGCATCGCATCACGGCTGCCCGTGATGCGATGCCGCACTCAGAACGCGTTCAGCAGCGCCTGCGTCACGTCGCTCGTGTCGCCGATGTAGGCGAAGCGGACGCCGTGCATGTACTTCCGCGCGGCGTTGCGCACATCGAGCGGGGTCACCTGGCGCAGCTCGTCGGCGAAGCTGTCGGCGGCGTGCCAGTCGCCGCGGTAGAGCTGCGCGCGCGCGAGGAAGTCCGCCTGCGCCGCGTTGGTCTCGGTGTTGAGGAAGTACTCGGTGATGAACTGGGAGATGATCACCTGCAGGTTGTCCGCGTCCACGAGACCGTTCTGGAGATCGGAGATCTCCTGGCGCATGAGCATCAGCACGGTGTCCGGCGATGTGGTGGTCACGTACAGTCCGCCCGCGGCCACGGCGCGCTCCACGAAGGGTGCGTCGACGGCGTAGGTGAGATTCCGACGCGAGCGGATCTCGGCGAACATCCTCCCCGTGAGCACCGCAGTGGCAACGCGCAGCGCCTGGTAGTCGGGGTTGGTCGCGCTCGGACCGGAGTAGTAGCCCTGGATGTAGTTGGTAGGGAGCGCGCGCTCCACGAGCACGGACGCGCCCTGCCGCGGGCCCACACCCTCGGGCGGCGTCCACTTGTAATCGCCCCTGGGGAGCTTGCCGATCGTGCTGCTCACCAGGCGCTCGACCTGCTCCCTCTCGACGTTCCCGACCACGACGAGGAGCATGCGCGATGTGACGAGCTGCGAGTCGCGGAAGTGGCGCAGGTCGGCGGCGGATATGGACTCGACCGAGCTCTCCGTGCCCGCGGGCGACAGTGCGTAGTGGCTCGGCGAGAAGGCGATGCTGTCGGCCAGGTACTGGACGAGGTTATCGGGCGAATCGTTCCGCTGACGGACCGCGCTCAGCACCTGCGCGCGTACGAGCTCCACGGCTTCGGAGTCGAGCGTGGGCTCGATGAGGCGGTCAGCGAGGATCATCCAGGTGCTGTCGAACGTGGAGCGCACGCCGCGGAAGCCGAACATCGTCCAGTCGTCGCGCGGCTCCACCACGATCGTGCTCCCCAGCTCCGCGGTCTTGCGGCGCAGCGCCTCGCGCGAGTAGCGCTTGGTGCCGAACTCGGAGACCCAGAGCATCATGGGCTCGATCCCCGCGTTCGAGTCGGCCACCTGGCGGGTGCCGCCGAGCAGGTAGAGGTTTGCCGCCACCACATCGTTGGCGGTATTGCGGCGCAGGATGACGTGGACGCCGGAGACGTCGAAGCTCGACGTCATCGTATCGGGCGCGGAGCGCACCGCGCGCAGCCCGAAGGCACGCGACGACGGTGATGCTTCGGAGCTCGCGCCGGGGAGCGTGTAGCTCATCGCGCCGCGATCCGCCGGGAGGAGCGCGCGGGCGTTCGCGACGGGTGCCGTCCAAGTGGAGAGTGTGAGCGCGCCGACAGCGGCGGTAGCGACGACAAGCGTGGAGCGCATCAGCGGTTATCCCCCGCGGAGGAGGTGATGCGGGCGTGACGGAGGTCGTCGAGTGTGAGGTGTATTCGTTGACGGTCCTCCGACGAGATCAGCACGCCGGTCACGCGCGGCTTGCCCACTATGTACTTGCGCACGTACGCGCGCAGCTGATCCGGCGTCTGGCTAGCCATGTTGTCGACGTATCCCATGTAGTAGTCCAGCCCCGCCACGCTCCACCAGAAGCCCAGCTCGTGCGCGAAGCCCGACGCACGCTCGAGACCGAGCGCCGTGCCCACAGCCCTCTGCTGCTTCTGCAGCGCCATCTCGGCGGCGGTGAAGTAGCCCGGGTCGTCGAACTTCGCTATCTCCGCGTCGAGTGCCGCGAGCGCCTCGCGCAGCTTGTCGGGCGTGGTCTCGCCGCTGATCGTGATCGGGCCGGTGTGGTCGAGCGTGTAGTAATTCACCAGCACCGAGTGCCAGAGCCCGCTGTCGACCAGCCGCTTCTGGAATGTGGATCCTTCCTGGTTCATCACATCCGAGAAGACGTCGGCCGAGTAGGTCGCTTCCGGGTCCTGCCCCACACTGGGGCCGAGCCACTGCTCCATCACGAGCACCGTGCTCACCGGCTCTTCCACGATCACGGCATCGTCCGCCTGGAGGGGTGGGACGTCCGGGATGGGCTGCTTGGCGAATGGGTCGGCGCCTTTCGGCATGCGGAAGATCTGCCGCGCGAGCGCGAAGACTTTCTGCGGCTCCACGTCGCCCGCCACTATGAGCGCGGCGTTGTTAGGGACGTAGTAGTGTTCCTGAATCTGGCGCATCTTCTCCGGCGTCACCGTGCGGATCACCTCGCGGTTGCCGATGGTGTTCTTCCGGCTGTACGCGGAGCGCCAGAGGCGATGGTTCATCTCATCCTGGAACTTGAAGAAGGGGCTCGACTCCTGGCGATCGTACTCGCCGAGCACCACTTGCTTCTCTCGCGCGAGCTCGTCGGGACGGAAGAGCGGCGCTCTGAAGGCCGACTCGAGGAGGCGCATCCCCGCTTCGACACTGTCGGCGGGGAGGGTGAGGTAGTAGTTCACCACCTCCTCGCGCGTGCTCCCGTTGAAGACGGCGCCCAGCTCCGCGGCGTGCTGAGTGAAGGCGTCGGGCTCGGGGTACTCCGAGTCGCTCTTGAAGAACATGTGCTCGTACATGTGCGCCAGCCCCTCGTACTCCGGGGTCTGGGTGAAGGCACCGTTCTTCACATCTATCTCGACCGTGGCCAGCGGTACGCCATGGTTCTCGACGACGATCACTTCCAGCCCGTTGGGGAGGACTTCGCGGTGGATGACCTTCTCCAGGGTGCTGCGCACGCGGGCAGCGGTGGCCGGGAGCGCACTCTGATTGGCGTCGGTCTGGCGTTTGGGTGCGGCCGACGTGGCGCCTTGCTGGGCGGACGCCGCGCTGGCGGCGGCAGCGAATGCCAGGGCGGCCAGCGTCAGGCTCCGGGCGCTGAAGAGGTTGGACATCCATGAAGTATAGCGTTCCGGCATAGCGATAGGCACGAAATGTTCAGCTTGCAAAATCCGGCGTGATGCCTGAATTTGGGAACAGGTGGGGGCATGCGGTAGACGTTTGCCCCCGCCATTCTCGAGACTGGGAGCCGGGCCATGCGAGCTCTGAGCGCTGCAACCGTCGTTCTGCTTCTCTCGGGTTGTCTGCCACTCCATCTCTGGCACAAGGACCGACACAAGGACCCCGCGCTCGACCGGAAGGCGGTCGTGACGAAGGAGGATCCCACGTCGCTCATCGCCGCCGACGGGAGCCGCTGCCTGGTCGGCGAAGACAAGTACGCGCACACCGATATCGGCGACCGGGTGTGGTGCGTGTGGAGCGCCAAGGACGGGCGGAAGACGGCTTACTCGTTCGACGCTGCCGACGAGCCGCCGGGGGAGCGTCATAAGCCGGGATCCTCGGGATCTGGCAAATCCGGCGGCTTCCATATTTTTGGTTGGCCGTGAACCGCGCGCGAGTTGCGGAGATGAGGCCACGCTCAGCCGTGGCGTCGCCACAACACCCGCGCGGCATCCGTTCAGCTGCCGGCTATACGTCCATGTAGCATCAGCACGGGTACGAGTCCGGCAGCGGTGGTGTAATGCTGTCGTGGACATACGCTTGTGTGCGTTTCCAGCATGGGCGAAGAGGCGACTTCCCGCCCTGACGGATCGGGCCCCGGCCGAGTGATGCCGGGGCCTTTCTATTGCCAGCCCCGCAGCCGCCCGCGGCGCTCCACGATATCGTTACGCGTGTTGGCCGCTGGGTAGCTGGAGCCCGGAGCACTGTTCGTGTCCCCGCCCGACCGAGAATGGCACCCCGGCCGCGAGGCCGGTCCGCAAAGCCCGGGGTCTCCAGTGAGACCGCCCTGGCCACCGAAGTAGGGCACATGCGGCCTGAGATGGCCGCAACCCTGTGTCAGTGGAGACACCTCCTGTGAGGTACACGTCCCTCCTGTCCCTGGCCGCGCTCGCTATCGTGGCCTCCTGTCGTAGCGACAGTCCCACCGAAGTTTCGCAGACCGTTTCGTCATCCACGTCCACCGAGGTAGTAATAACCGAAGGAGCTGCGGTGCCGGTGAAGGCGCCGCCGCGCCGGCCGTCGTTGTCAGTGGTCGATGGCTCGATCGGATCGACCGTCGTCGGATCGAGCAGCATGCCTCTCACGCTGACGCCAAGCACCTGCGCGGCCACCGCCACCGGTCAGGTGACAGCCGTGTTCCGCACCTCGGGCAAGCAGGATGGAACGGCGACGTTCGCCGTTTTCACCAGAGCGACCTATCAGAATGGCGTCTGGTCATACTCGGACCCCATCACGATCACGGTTCCTCCGCGCACTGCCGGCTCGAACCCCACCCCCGTGCAGGAGAACCAGGTGACGATCACCCTGGAGAACGCCAGCACTTTGGGCACAGGCACGACCGTACCCAACGCCGTTTTCAACCCCGCCTCTATCAGCAACAGCAACAGTACCGGAGCAAAGCTCGATGCCGGAGCTGGCGCCGTCGTGCACGTCACCTTTGCGGACTGCGCACATACGAACACGCCTCCATCGCTGACCGTACCGGCCGGCATCACTGCCGAGGCGACGAGCAACGCGGGTGCGGCGGTGACCTTCACTGTGACGGCGAGCGACGCCGAGGATGGCGACCTTACCGCGGCGGTAAGCTGCGACCATGACAGCGGCGACACGTTCCCCCTCGGCACCACGACGGTAACCTGCCACGTGACCGATTCGGGCTCGCTTACCACCACCCGTACCTTCGACGTGACCGTGGTCGACACCACGCCGGCCTTCTTCACCAGCTTCCCGGCGGGAACCATCCAGCTGATCGCCGCCGACATCAACGGCGCGACGCTGGATGTGGGATCGCTCGGGATTGCCGTCGAGGACGTGGGTGGTGTTTCGGAACCATCCACGTACGACTGTGACTACGTTGCCGGGACGGTGCTCGAGATCGGGAGCACCACTACGGTTTCGTGCACGGCGAGCGACGCAATCGGGAACGAGAGCGATCCGAGCACCTTCGACGTGTTCGTGGGGCTGAATGTGGACGGTACGGGATTCCTGTCGCCCTTGCGGATGTCGTCGCCGTTCAGCACGCACAAGCGCGGCTCCACGATTCCGCACAAGTTCCTGCCGCCCACCTACGCCGATGGAACTCCGGCGACCGACCTCGCGTCCGGGCTCCGTCTCGTGATCACGCACATGGACGGTACGGTCGAGGGCGATGCAATCGAGGTGAACGACTACTCGGCCGGCTCCACGGCCTGGCGCTACGATGACGTGGACGGTCAGTACATATTCAACTTGAAGTCGAGCACCGGGTGGGACGTCGGTACCTGGCGGACGGCTGTTTCCTACAAGGGGATTACGCTGGCCACTACAGATTTCAACCTGAAGAAGTAGGGTGGGCTGGAGAAGTGGAACCAGCGGCTCGCTGGTGAGTCATCGCCGGCGGGCCGCTGGCTGCGTTAGGCTGCTGGCTGCGTTAGGCTGACAAGACCCTGTCAGCCTAACGCAGCCAGCGCCGCATATCACGGTCGACTCCCCCTGTCCCCGGTCCGGTAACTGGCGCACATCCGTACGAAGTCGCATCTTGGCTCCGCTCTATTTCCGGCACGCCGAATCCTGATCGCTGGTCACGGAGCCGGTCCGCCTCGGGTCTGTTCACCAATGGAAATCGACGGAGGGCTCATGAGCTCCTTTGGCCTGGCTGTGATAGGTCTTGCCCTCGTCGCTCCACTTGCGCTTCACGCACAGGCGCCGAGTGCCGAAGCGCAGGTCCGCCAGACGGTGCAGGCGTTCTACGACGCCTTCAACATGCACCGCTTCGACCACGTGGCGGAGATTACCACCGACGACTGGAACCACATCAACCCCCTCGGCGGTCGGACGCGCGGGCGCGAGCAGGTGCTGGCGGAGTTGAGAGGAGTGCACAACACCTTCCTCAAGAACGTCACCGACCGGATCGAGAAGATGGATGTACGATTCGCGAGCGACGACGTCGCCGTGGCGACCGTGGCGAGCCGAGTCAGCACTTTCACGACCCCGGATGGAGTGACTCACGAGAACGAGCAGCTCACCCACACCTTCGTGGTTGTCAAACGTGGCGATCGCTGGCTGATCATGCAGGACCACAACACCATCGTGACGCCCCTTCCGGCCCCGGGTAGATGAGCTTCCAGCAGCACAGTCGCTTCGCAGCGATCATCTGGCCGGCAGTGCGGGCAAGCGCGCTGCTCGCCTTCGCAGCCGCTCCAGCGCGGGCCCAGTCACCGCGCGCCGAGGCGGATTCGCTCTCACCCGATTCGGTCCCCGAGCGCGTCGACAGGATCTTCGCCCCGTGGGACCACGTGAACTCACCCGGCTGCGCGCTCGGCGTGAGCCGCGACGGCGAGATGATCTATCAGCGCGGCTACGGGATGTCGAATCTCGAGCACGCGATCGCGATCACGCCGCAGTCGATCTTCCACGTCGCTTCGATATCGAAGCAGTTCACGGCGTTCTCGATTCTTCTGCTGGAGCAGGATGGAGAGCTCTCGGTGAGCGATGACGTGCGGAAGTACATCCCCGAGCTGCCGTCGTACGGGAAGACGGTCACGATCGACCACCTCCTCCACCACACCAGCGGGCTGCGCGACCAGTGGGATCTGCTCGGCCTCGCCGATTGGAGAGAGGATGATCTGATCACCGAGGACGATGTGCTGCGCGTGGTCACGCGGCAGAAGGAGCTGAACTTCGAGCCGGGCGCCGAGTACCTCTACAGCAACACCGGCTACACGCTTCTCGCCATCATTGTGAAGCGCGTGAGCGGAAAATCGCTCCGCGACTTCGCCGACGAGCGGATCTTCCGCCCGCTCGACATGACGAGCACGCACTTCCACGACGATCACACCATGATCGTTCCCGGCCGCACGCAGGCCTACCAGCCGCGCGAGGACGGAGGGTGGCGGATCAGCATCCCCGTCTTCGACACCGACGGAGCGACGAGTCTCTTCACGACCGTCGGCGACCTGTTGCGGTGGGAGCGGAACTTCGCCGACGCGAAGGTAGGCGGACCGGCGCTCATCGCGAAGCTCACTGCCACGGGCGCGCTCGAAGGTGGTGAGCCGATCAGCTACGCACGCGGCGTCGTGGTGGGCACCTATCGCGGGCTCGCGACGGTGGGGCACAACGGGGCCGACGCCGGCTATCGCGCGGACGTCGTGCGCTTCCCGGATCAGCGCCTCGCCGTCGCCGTGCTCTGTAACCTGGCCAACATCAACCCGAGCCAGCTCTCGAGACGGGTGGCGGAGGTGTACCTGGGCCGTGAGATGCTCCCCGGGGAGGCGGGCGCCGAGGCAAAGGCGATCGCCGTCACGGCGGGGCAGCTCGCTCGCTACGCGGGCGCGTACTGGAGTCCACGTACCGAGGAGGTCCGGCGCTTCGAGGTGCGGGACGACACTCTGATCATGCAGGTAGGCTCCGGAGTTCCGCTCACTCCTGTGGGCGCCGATCGCTTCGTGGGCCCTGGCGCGCAGGAGTATCGGTTCACCGGTCAGCCTAACGGGACGCGGGAGCTGAGGATCACCGCCGAGGGGCAGCGCGCGCGGGTGCTGGAGCGGCTCGAGTCCTTCGCGCCCGGCGCGCCGGGCGCGAAGGAGCTCGCGTCGTATGCTGGTCGCTACTACTCCCGCGAGATCGACACCGCTTACGAGCTGGTAGTCCGGGGTGACTCGCTCGTGGCGGTCTCCCGGCGCGGGGCAGAGTACCAGCTCCAGCCGCTGTCTGCCGATGTTTTCCAGAGCCGTAGCATCGGAACCGTTCGCTTCGAGCGCGACCGCCGAAATCACGTCGTGGCGATCCGAGTGAGCACCGGTCGCGTGCGGAGATTGAAGTTCGAGCGGATGTGATCCGCTTCGATGGAGCGGGCCGGCGTACAGTATGAGCGAGACTCATCCGGTGCGCAGTACGTCGGGAGTACCTGCGGCCACCGTACGCTGCGCGGGCTGATGACGAGCCCGCGCTAAGGATGTGCGGCCCCGGAGCACCTGGGCCGCTGGCGGGATCGGCCGTCGTCGTGCATCCTTACTCTCTCGCGCGGCCCGCCGCTCGACCCCGGCGCGCCCGGCGGCTGGGGCCATTCGACGATAACTCCCGGGGTGCCCAGTTCCAGGAGCAGGATCATGAGCGAGCCCCTCGACGACCGGGTCGTCGCCGCTGTCGGAAGCCACTATGAGCTCGAGGGAGAGATCGGGCGCGGCGGGATGTCGGTCGTCTACAGCGCGCGCGACAGGCGCCTGAACCGGCCGGTAGCGATCAAGGTGCTTCCGCCGGAGCTGGCCTACGACCCGGCCGTCCGAACGCGCTTCACTCGCGAGGCGCAGACCTCGGCGCAGCTCTCGCACGCACACATCGTCCCGATCTACGATGTGGGGGAGAGCGACGGACTCGCCTACTTCGTCATGGCGCTCGTGACGGGTGGGAATCTCGCTTCTCTCCTCGCGCGCGAGCCGCGTCAGTCTGTCGATGAGACCCGCCGTCTCCTCCGCGAGATGTGCGACGCGCTCGCGTACGCGCACCAGCGCGGTGTCGTTCATCGCGACATCAAGCCGGACAATATCCTTCTCGATGCCGAAAGCGGCCGCGCGGTAGTCACCGACTTCGGAATCGCGCGTGCCATGGAAGCCGGCGGCCGGCTCACCGCTACCGGCATCGCGGTGGGCACCCCGGCGTACATGTCTCCCGAGCAGGCGGTGGGGGAGCGCGAGGTCGATGGCCGCAGTGACATCTACGCGCTCGGCGTGCTAGCCTATCAGATGTTGACCGGGCGCGTGCCCTTCTCGGGCGGCAACTCCATGGCGCTCCTTCTCAAGCACCTCACCGAGCGGCCGCGTCCCATCAACGATCTGCGTCCCGATGCACCGCGTGCGCTGTGTGAGGCGATCGATCGGGCGCTCATGAAGGATCGCGAGGATCGCTGGCCAACCGCCGCCGCATTCAGGGAGGCGCTCTCCTCCATCGATGCGCCGGGCGTCTCGTGGCGCTCGGAGCGGCGCGAGCCGGTGCGCTACACGTCGCCGGTGCCGGCGAGCGCTCGCCGCGACCGTGCGCCGCGCGAGCGTGGACGCCCGGATCCGCGGCAGGAATCGACCCCGCGCGGGGAGCTGGCTCCGGGTGCTGGACCTGCCGTCGCGGTTCCGCTTATTCGCGGTACGATAGTCATCGAGCCGGCGCATCTCGCACAGCTCACGCCTGCTCAGCGCCAGGATCTGCGGCTCTGGCATGGACGGGTGAATCTGCTCGATCGGATCAAGGCGATGCGCGGTTACACGTTCCTGACGGTGGCCGCTGTCTGCTCCGGACTCGGCGCGCTCGCCGGCGTCCCGGACGTGCCGCCGCTCATCCTCGCCCCGCTCGTGCCGGCCTACATGTCGTTCAAGCTCTGGAGGCGTGGAAAGTCGCTGCGCGCGAGCGGGCTCCGGCTGCGCCGGGTGCTGCTGATGCCGCGGGCTCGCTGGGTGCTCCCGGCCCCGCCCCCGCCGCCGCGCGAGGATCAGCTGCTGAAGCTCGCGCCGCGCGAGGTCCTGGACAGTCCGGAGGGCGCCGCGATCCGCCGTGCGGTGGAGGACCGGGCGGCGATCCTCGAGATCGTCAAGGGAATGTCGAAGGCGGACCGGGCGCTCCTGCCGGAGATGGAGTCGACGGTGAACGCGCTGGTAGAGCGCGTGGCGCACCTCGCGCGCAGTCTCCACGAGCTCGACGCGAGCATCGACTGGCGTCTCCTCGGGGAGCTCGATGCTCGGATCGCCGAGGTGGAGCGGCAGGGTGCGTCGAATTCGCCCGAAGCGGAGCGACGGCTCGCGCTCCTGCAACGCCAGCGTGCAACGCTCGACGAGCTGGTGCAGCGCCGCAGCGCGCTCGCGCGTCAGCTCGACAGCGCCGGGCTCGCGCTCGGCAATCTCCGGCTCGACCTCGTGAAGTTCCGGTCGTCAGGACTCCAGTCGGCGCTCGCGGATGTGTCGTCGGCCACCCAGGAGGCGCGGGTGCTCTCGCGGGAGATCGCCGAAGCGCTCGCCGCGGTGGCCGAAGTGCGAGCGCTGTAGGGGGTGGGGCTCGCATCGACCGCACGCCGGCCGATCCATCGCACACCGGCGCCAGGCGGCCGTGCGACCTCCTCCGTCATCCACACGAACAGGAAGCTTCGAATGCGCAACGTGCGATATCTCGCGGTGATCGGAATCGCGGCCACCGTGGCCATCACTGCGTGTGACGCGGGCAAATCGGCGCCGCCGCCCGCGAACGGCGTCCCCTGGCAGACGCCGTCCGCCGCCGACGATGCGGCGATCCGCGCGCTCTTCGATTCCACAGCCGCGGGGTGGAACCGGGGCGACCTGGCTACCTACATGTCGCCCTACGCGGACTCCGCGGTCGGCGCGGGAGCAGGCGGCTTCGACATGGGGAAGGCGGCCATCGAGCGAACGATGCGCGCCGGCTTCTGGCGCAACGGCCGTCCCGCGCAGGAGCTGCACTACGAGAACATTCACGTCCGCATGCTCGGCGCCGACTACGCCCTCGTCAACGGTGAGTTCGTTCTGACCGGGGGCGGCCGGCCCGAAAGGAGAGGGCTCTTCTCCACCGTCTGGGCGCGCACCAGCGACGGGTGGCGGATGATCAACGACCACTCGGGCTGAGCCCGGCGAACTCACCCACCCGAGCCGAACCACCAATCGATCGGCGCGACTGCTATTGACAGCCGTCGCATCGGCCCGCATCGTTGCATAGCCGTCTATACATAGCCATCTAGGTAAGTCCTCCATGCCCCGACAGAAGACCGATGTGCTGCGCGGTACGCTCGCGCTCCTGGTGCTCAAGACCCTCGCATCGCGCGGTGCGCTGCACGGCTACGCCATCACCGCGCTCATCCAGCAGGCCTCCGCCAACCTCCTGCGCGTGGAGGAGGGGTCGCTCTATCCGGCGCTCCACCGCATGGAGCAGGACGGCTGGATCCGCGGGAAGTGGGGGACCACCGATACCAATCGCGAGGCGCGCTTCTACGCCATCACGGCCGCCGGACGGCGGCAGCTGGCGGCGGAGGAGGAGCAGTGGGCGCGGCTCACCGATGGAGTGGCCCGCGTGCTCCGCTTCGCCTGATCCGCTCGCTCGCGTCCAGCGATCCGTCAGCTCGAGGAAACGTCCAATGGCGTGGTACAACCGTCTCGCAAATCTCCTGCGCTCCGGCACTCTCTCGCGCGACATCGACCGCGAGATGGAGTTTCACATCGCCGAGCGCACCAACGACCTGGTGCGCGGCGGGATGGACCCGGATGCGGCGGCGCGCGAGGCACGGCGCCGCTTCGGAAACCGCACCATCCAGAAGGAGCGCACGCGCGATACCGATGTGATCGTCTGGCTCGAGTCGGCCGCTGCCGACGTGCGCTACGCACTGCGCGCGCTGCGCGCGAGTCCCGGGTTCGCCCTCGTGACGATTCTCTCTCTCGCACTCGGCATCGGGGCCAACACGGCGATCTTCAGCCTCATCAACACGGTCGTGCTCGAATCGCTGCCGGTGAAGGACCCCGAGCAGCTGCTCGACATCACGACGGGCGGCGAGAACTCCCGCCAGGGCGAGTCGCACGGAAACATGAGCAACCCGATCTTCACCAATCCGATCTGGGAGCAGATCCGCGATGGGGTGGGGAAGGACGTCTTCTCCGGCGTCTTCGCCTACGGAGATACCCGCTTCGACCTTTCCAACGGCGGCCTCGTTCGCTACGCCAGCGGGAACTGGGTGAGCGGCGACTTCTTCTCCACGCTCGGCGTGCATCCCTCGCCGGGAGGCGGGCGTCTGTTGCAGCGCAGCGACGACCATCGTGGCTGCGCGCCCGTGGCGGTGGTGAGCGACGCCTTCGCGCGGCGCGAGCTGGGCGGCGTAGCGGGAGCCGTCGGTCACCAGCTCTCTCTTGACGGGCACCCCTTCGACGTCGTGGGGGTGGTGGAACCATCGTTCTTCGGGATGGAGGTGGGTAGCTCGGTGGATGTTTACGTGCCGCTCTGCACGCAACCGATCTTCTTCGGGCCAGACGTCCTCGACGCCCGTTCGCGCTGGTATCTCACCATCGTCGGCCGTCCAGCTCCAGGACTGAGCGAGGCTCAGGTGCGCGCGGCGCTCGCGGCGCACTCGCCGGGCATCTTCGCTGCCACTCTGCCGCCCAACTGGCGCGCCGCCGATCAGGATGACTACCTGAAGATGACTCTCGGCGCCCACCCCGCTGCGAGCGGTCTCTCCGCGCTGCGCGACCGATACCAGCGCGCTCTGTACACGCTCATGGTGGTGGTCGGGGTCGTGCTCCTCATCGCGTGCGCCAACATCGCCAATCTGCTTCTGGCCCGCGCGGCCGCGCGCCAGCGCGAGATCGCGGTGCGTCTCGCAATAGGCTCGAGCGGGGCGCGTCTCGTGCGGCAGCTCCTCACCGAGAGTCTCCTGCTCTCGCTCATCGGCGCCGGCGCGGGGCTGCTCTTCGCCCAATGGGCCAGCCGGCTTCTCGTGCGCTATCTGTCGACTGACTCGGGGAACGGGATCTGGCTCGACCTCGGGATCGACGGGCGAGTGCTGGCTTTCACAGTCGCCGTGTCGATCGTTACTGGTATCCTTTTCGGCGTCGCGCCGGCGTGGCGCGCCGTGCGTGTGGATCCGCAGCAGGCGATGAAGGCGGGCGGGCGCGGTGTGGTGCGCGGCGAGGGGCGCCAGAGAATGGGGAAGGCACTCGTCGTGGGACAGGTAGCACTCTCCCTCCTGCTGGTGATGGCCGCCGGTCTTCTCCTCGGGAGCTTCCGCAAGCTGACGACGCTGGATCCCGGCTTCCGCCGTGATGGCGTGCTCCTCGCGCAGCTCGATTTCGGGAACGCGGGCTACACGGGCGCGCGGCTCCTCGATGCGCAGAACCAGCTCCTGACGCGCGCGCGCGAGCTGCAGGGCGTGCGCTCGGCGAGCACCTCGGTGGTCACGCCGATCGGCCGGATGACCTGGAACGACGTCCTCGTCGTGCCCGGCTACACGCCCAGCGGGATGCGCGATGCGCTGGCGTTCTTCAACCAGGTGAGTGACGGCTACTTCGCTACGCTCGGCACCGACCTCATCGCCGGTCGCGATTTCGTGCAGGCGGATCAGGGCCGTCCCACTCCGGTGGCCATCGTCAACGAGTCGATGGCGCGCCACTTCTACGGGGTCGTGAACCCGATCGGCAGAACGTTCAGCGTGCAGCGAGGCGACAGCACCGGATCGGCAATGGAAATCGTTGGAGTCGTGCGAGACGCGAAGTATCAGTCTCTGACCGAGGAGAACACGCCCACAGTCTACGTCCCCTTCGGCGCCGGGAGCGACCCGGAGAAGTTCATCAATCTCGAGTTGCGCACGGGTGGCTCGCTCGCGGCGCTCTCCGGAGCGGTGAAGGAGCTGGTGGCTTCCGTGAATCCCGCCATATCGCTCGACCTCACCACGCTCGAGGCGCAGGTTTCGGCTTCGCTCGCGCGTCCACGACTCCTCGCCACTCTCTCCGGCTTCTTCGGGATGCTCGCGCTTCTTCTAGCCGTGATCGGACTGTACGGCACTCTGTCGTACGGTGTCGCGCGCCGCCGCAACGAGATCGGCATCCGACTCGCGCTCGGTTCCGGGCGAGAGCGAGTGCTGCGCATGATCGTGGGCGAGGCGGGGCGGCTCATACTGCTCGGGACCGTCGCGGGCGTGCTCCTGGCGCTCGCGACGACACGCTTCGTCTCGTCCTTCCTCTACGGGCTGGAGGCCACCGATCCAGTCACGCTCGCGATCTCCGCGTGCGTGCTCGGCATCGTCGCAATGGGAGCCGCGCTACTCCCGGCCTGGCGCGCTTCGCGGCTCGATCCGACGGAAGCGTTGCGCGAGGAGTAGCGCCTTACTGGGGGCTCAGAACCACCATCGGTTTCAGCCCTTCGGCCCGAGTACTGCTCCCACCAGCGGGTGTCGCCACTTTTGGCGATACGTCTATGCGCGTCGGATAGCCGAGCATCGCGTCGCACGTGATTTTGACGTCGACGTCCTCCGACGCGAGCGCCACCCTCGCGCGTGTGAAGAGCGAGTCGACGGTGGGCCAGGGGGCGCTCGCATCGAGCGAGAGTGCGCTGTCCGTTGCGAGGTCCATCACTGCTGCAACCGCGTCCGACGTTATGTAGATCCGTGCGGCCTGCTTTACGCCGGCGAACTGGTAGTGGTAGTCGAAGTGGTAGTCGTGGAGACCCCGGCTCTGCCACTTCGACTCCTGCTGCTCCAGTCCGGGGAGCTCGGTCACCGATGTTGTCGGGCCGGTGGAGCTGTCACAGGCCGCCGCGAGTAGAGCTGCCCCAATGAGGGACGCGAACGTGCGAATGCGCATGGTATTTCCTCCCGTCAGAGCGCGTGCGCAGCCTCGGACATCCAGACCGGGTCGCCCTGCCGACATCTACAGAGTACCATCCTCCAGCGCCGCCAGCTCGGCTCTCACCTCTGGATCGGCGTGCGCCCACGCGCGCCGTACGTAGCCAGCGTACACGGCGCTGCTGTCGGGCTTCCCCGCGGCGCGGAACGCGATCGCCATATACAGATCGAGCTCGCTGCGCAGCACGTAGCGCCCCATGGCGTCGGGCGGCGCCTCGTAGGCCTGACGCAACGCTGCGATCGCCTCGCTGGGCTGGCCCAATTGGAGCTCAGCGATGGCGAGGCGCTCGTTGGTCATGGTCCAGCCGTTCGCCCCCCACATAGCCTGGCGGAAGTCTCGTGCCGCATCGGCGTAGCGACCACCTCTCATCGCGATGAGCCCGCGTACGTGCTTCGACAAGTGCCAGTCGCGTCCGTAGTAGCTCCGCGTGCTGACGATCTCGATCGAGTCGGCGAGCGCGCGGAGGCGCGTGGTGTCCGCGGTCCCGGCGATCGCATCGGCCTCGAGCGCGTGCGACCAGCAAAAGGCGCGTGCTCCGTCGCCGTAGAGCGGTGCTATCGGTGAGCGAACATCTGTCTGCACCGGCAACGGGTGCGAACCGGTCTCGTAGATTCGCACGGCTCCCTCCAGGTCGGCGAGCCGGGCGAGGTCGTTGGCACGGGTCAGCGAGAGCGACGCGGTCTCGGGATAGCGTGACGTGGCTCGAGCGATCACGCGGTCCGCTCCGCGCAGGCGACCGCGCTCGCGCAGGACGATCTCGCGGAGCTCGAGCGCGTTGGCGTGGTAGTCATCTCCCGGGCGCTTCAGCCAGGCGGCGGCCGCGGAGTCGGCGGCATCGAAGCGGCGTGCCATGACCAGGATCCGTCCCAGCCGCATCTCGTACTCGGCGCTCCCCTGCGAGAGGAGCTCGGCGCGCCGCCCGGTGACGAGCGCCGAGTCGTAGCGACCGGCGTAGGCGAGCGCGGTGGAGAGCATCGACCACGACGCCGGCACATCCGGCTGCAGTGCGACCCAGCGGCGCGCAGCGCGCTCGCCCGCTTCGAGCTGGCCGCTGTAGAGCCGCAGCCAACTGAGTCCGGCGAGAGCACCGCACGACGCGCAGGGGCCGTTGCCCACAGCGAGCGCGAGCGAGTCGAGCGCGAGCTCCCTCTGAAAGACGGTGTCCGCGTCGTCCCATTCACCGTGCGACATGAAGATCTTGGCCAACCACTCGTACGCGCGCGGGTCGTGCGGATGGCTGGCGACGAGCGCGCGCGCCAACCGCTCGGAGCGGCGGCGCTCGCCGTTGTGGAACGCGGTGTACAGCTCCTGCACCGCGAGATCCCAATCGCTCGCCCTGCCACGCGCGGCGTCGAAGAGCCGGGTGAGCCGCGGCACGAGAGCCTGGTCGCCATTGATGCGCGCAACGCGCAGACGTGCCACGATCGCGCTCACGAAGCCGGAGTCCGCGGCGATCGCGGCATCCAGCTCGCGGACCTGGTCCGTGAAGCGTCCCTCGTAGCCGGCCTGAATGGAGCGCACGAAATGCTGGTAGGCGCCAATGTTGGCCGTCTCGATGTCCGAAAGCTGCGGCCCCGGCTTCCCCGACTCGGCCGCAGCCAGGATGCGCGATGAAACCTGGTCGGCCACAGCGAGGATGTCGGTCCCCGTAACGGTGAAAAGCTTCAGCAGGCGTCCGGTGGCGACGTCGCGAACGCCGGCGTCGAGAACGTAGACACCGTCGCCCCGCGTGATCCCACCCGTTACGGCCCAGGTGGCGCCGACGCCTTTCGCGATGCGCATCGCATCCATGGTGGTGAGCCGGCTTTCGTCGCTCAGCTCCACTCGTGCAGCTACATCGCGCACGCGCGACGGCGCTACTACCTCCACGGCCGCACTCCGTGAGAGATCGGCCGAGATCATCTGCTTGAGCCCGTCCTGCAGCCACGCGATCGACGAGTCGCCGCGGACGTTCTGCACCAGCGTCACGGCTACCACCGGTCTGTCGGCCTCGTGCGGCACCGCCGTGTCAGCCGCCGCTCTGCGGCCCGCGAGGAAGATCACCGCTCCCAGCAGCACCAGTGACACCGCCGACGCCGCGATCGCCGCGAGCGTGCGGCGACGTGCCGAAGAAGTCGACCGATTGCGGGCCGCGGAGAGGGGAGGGCGCGCTGGAGATGTATCCGTGCTTGCTTCGATTCGCTCACGGAGGGTGGCGGCGAGCGCGGCGACGCGCGCATCCGGGACCGCCTCGTAGTCGCGAGCCAACCGCGCGGCGAGCGCGTCGTAGTCGTGCAGTGCCGCGAGCGCCGACTCGCGAGTACCCGGCGCCTTGCGTGCATTGATGATGTAGAGCGCGGCGTCCGCCGAGAGCGGCGATTCCGCCAACCAACGGCTCGCCACCGCGTAGCATTCCTCCCACTCGCGCGCGCGAGCGAGCGACATGCACCGCTGCTCGCACGCCCGAGCGAAGAGCTCCGCCAGCCGCCGCCGTTCGCCCGCCACCCACTCTTCGAAGCGACAGCTCGCCTCCACGAACACGCCATCCAGAAAGGGACCGCCGTAGAGCGAGACTGCGCGCGCATGGTCGCCTGCCTTGCACGCCGCGACGAAATCGAGTGCATCGACCGACATCGCCAGCTCGCGCGCCAGCGCCACCTCGGCCTGCCTCGACGTGATGGCATCGCGGCCGAGCTTGCGCCGCAGGTGGGACAGCGCGTCGCTCAACGAGTGCCGGGCTCGATCGTCGTCCTCCTCGCCCCAGAACATGTCGGCGAGCACGTCGCGGCTGTATGGCCGCGATGCCATCGCGAGCACCGCCAGCAACGCCAGCTTCCGCCGCCGCTTCCCGAGCGATTCGTCTGCCTCGCCACTCCCCGTGAGCAGCGCGAGCCGCCCGAGCGTGATCAGCCTGAAGCCGCTCTCTCGAGATGCGTTATTCGTGGTTCCAATCCCCCTTTGAGCCAATATGCGAGCGGACGTTTCCGATCGCCAGACGGGGTGGGGGAGAGCAGGAAGCAGAGAGCAGAAAGCAGAAAGTAGAAAGCAGGAGCGGCCAGGAGACAGGAAACAGGAACTGCAAGAAAGCAGTAAGCAGGAAGCAGGGACCGGCTCCCGCGGTTAAGGCCCTCGCCCCCGAGGCCACTGCTTCCTGCTTCCTGCTTTCTTCCCCCCTCTCCGCCTCGGCAGTCACTGCTTTCTGCTCTCTGCTGTCTGCCTTCTCCAACTCTCCCAACATGTTGACTCCGGTTGACATCCCGACGATCAGGAGATCGTAAGATCGGGGCGCGATTCAGACGGGAGCCGCGACGGGCGGAATAAGTGATGGTGGCGGGGGGAGGGAGGATCGATTGTGACGCTCTGGAAGAGGGGGCGAGTGGGTGTCGAGAACGGTCGAAGCCGCAGTCGCATGCGCGTTCTTCGTGATGACAGTGCTGCCGTGTCGGGTGGCGGGGCAGGAGTCCTTTCGCACGAGTCTCACGGCTACGGTGTCGCGTCTACCGGAGGCGGACTCGCTATCCGGCGCTCATGCCGGCGGGAGTGGGGCGCCGGAGGCGGCTCCAGATACGAGCGTGGAGCAGAGCCGGCTGCTTCGCTGTCGCCGGGTCACGCTGCACTGGGCGCAGCTCGCAGAGGCGAGGCGGTACACTGTCTACGTGAGCGTCGACGGACGCGATGGCTGGAAGCCTCTGGCTCCGCGCAACGCCTGCGGCGAGAGCCGCGTGACCGGGTCTACGACTGTAGTGGACATCGAGCCGACCACCGGTGGGGCCACCGTCGTCCGACACCTCTACTACAGAGTGGCGGCCTTCGACAGCGCGGGTGGCGGCGCACGGCTGATCGCGACGACTACGTCGGTGCCGGTGGAGTTGCCGTGAGCGATCGCGCGCTCCGGGCCGGCGCGATCTGGAACCCAAGCTTCAGGGAGTGATCAATGTGGAGCTCGTGAAGATGTGATCGTCGTTCCCAACACACCTCTAACCCACCAGCGGCACGTCACCGACCTCGCGCCGCCGAACCAATGGAGCCATTTCCTCTATGCTGTCCCACACTACACGCTCACCTCTCCTCCCCGCGGCACTGATCGGCCTCGCGCTGATGGCGTGCAACAAGTCGGATGCGAGCGAGAAGACTCAGCCGGTTGATTCCAGCACAGCCGTCGCGGGAGCGAACACCGTGGACATCACGGCCACCGAGTTCGCCTTTCAGGCGCCCGATACCATCCATGCTGGGCTCACCACGTTCAGGCTCGTGGACACCGGAAAGCAGCTGCATCACGCGCAGCTCGTGCGGTTGGACGACGGCAAGACCATAGCCGATCTCGAGAGCGCGATGAAGAAGGGTGGGCCGCCGCCCTCGTGGATGGTCTTCGCCGGCGGACCGAACGCGCCGAGACCGGGTGGCGGCGTAAGCGTCGCAACGCAGGAACTGGAGCCCGGGAACTACGCGATCATCTGCATCATCCCCGGCCCCGATCATCTACCGCACATCATGAAGGGAATGATGCATCCGCTCACCGTCGTACCGGCCGTGGGCGTGCCCGCGCAGGAGCCGGCCGCGGACGTCGTGGTGCACATGAAGGAGTACGGGTACCAGCTCTCCACGCCGATCACCGCCGGTGCGCATCGACTCCGGGTGGAGAACGATGGCTCGCAACCGCACGAGCTCGAGCTGGTGCGCCTTGCCGATGGAAAGTCGCTGGTGGATTTCGAGAAGTGGGTCGACAGCCAGCAGGGTCCGCCGCCAGGCGAGCCGCTGGGTGGTGTCGCCACCATGGCGCCAGGTGAGGACGCGTTCTTCAGCAGCGACTTCACGCCTGGCAAGTATGCTCTCATCTGCTTCGTGCCCGATCCCAGCGATGGCAAGCCGCATTTCGTCCACGGCATGGCGAAGGAAATAACCGTGAGCTGATCGTCGAACAGGCCCACGCCAGCGCGGCGGTGAAGCGGCGCGTTCCAACGGACTGGCAGCTATGGCTCGTCCGCGAAGAGCGAGGTCGAGAGGTAGCGCGCACCGGAGTCGGGACTGATCATCGCGACTCGCTTCCCCGGGCCCAGCTCGCGCGCCACCTGGAGCGCTGCCCAGGTGATGGCGCCGCTCGACATCCCGACGAACAAACCCTCCTCGCGCGCCAGCCGGCGCGCGAGAGGGAAGGCGTCTTCCTCCCATACAGGGATCACTCGGTCGATCAGTGAGCGGTCGAGGTTGTCGGGGATGAAGCCGGGACCCATCCCCTGGAACTGATGCTGCCCGCGCTCGCCGCCGCTGAGCACCGCCGAGCGCGCCGGCTCCACGGCGATGACCTTGATGTCGGGGTCGTGCTCCTTGAGGAAGCGGCCGACGCCCGAGATCGTCCCTCCGGTTCCCGTCCCGTACACGAAAGCATCCAGCCGGCCCTGCATCTGCTCCCAGAGCTCGGGGCCTGTGGTCTCGTAGTGGATGCGAGGGTTTGCGGGGTTCGCGAACTGGTTGGGCATCCACGCACCGGTCTCGTCGCGGATTCGCTCGGCTTCGGCGATCGCAGCGATCATGCGCAGCTCGGCGTCGGTCAGAACCAGCTCTGCGCCGTACGCCCGGAGAGTGCGCTTACGCTCCTCGCTCATGCTCGACGGCAGGCAGAGGATGAGCGGGTAGCCGCGCGCGGCCGCGATGAACGCGAGACCGATCCCCGTGTTCCCGGAGGTGGGCTCGACGATCGTCTGTCCGGGCTTGAGTATGCCGCGCGCCTCGGCATCCACCACCATGCCGAGCGCGGTGCGGTCCTTGATCGAACCGCCCGGGTTCATCCCCTCCATCTTCAGCCACACCTCGGCGGCTGTCGGGTCGACGACCCGTTCCAGCCGAACCGTTGGAGTGTGGCCAATGAAGTCGTCTATTCGGGTACCGCCGGGTGCAGCGACTCGCATATCAACCAGTTGTGCGAAGCTTCGGAGAATCGTTCAACGCGAGAGTCCACTCGATGGGCAGGTCAGGATCGAGCGAGTCGCGCACGGAGCAGTACTTGTTGATCGAGAGGTCGATCGCGCGCTCGGCCTGATCGCGCTCGATCCCCTCGCCAGTGATCCTGAACTTCAGGAGCACGTGCGTGACGCGCCGCGGCACGCCGTTCGCGCGTTGCGCGTCCACCTCCACCTCGAAGGTGGCGACGGGTGTACGCCGCTTGGCGAGGATGTCCACTACGTCCACCGAGGCGCAGGTGGCCAGAGCGCCCAGCAGCGTGTCCACCGGGGAAGGCCCCGTCGCGGCGTCACCATCGACGCGCGCGACGGGACCGCCCTGGCGGCCGATATCGAAGTTGCGGCCGCCCTGCCACTGGACGAAGATCGTGTTGGCTGGCGGCGTCGACCCATTCGACGCCGCCCGGGTATCCGGCATCGGCGATGTCGTCATCTCTCGATCGGCAGGCCCACCGAGTTACCCCACTCGGTCCAGCTCCCATCGTAGTTACGGACCTTGTCGTAACCCAGCAGGTAAGTGAGCGCGAACCAGGTGTGCGCGGATCGCTCACCGATTCGGCAGTAGGTGACGACATCGTCGCCCGCCTTCACACCGATCTCCTTCTCGTAGATGGCGCGGAGCTCGTCGGCGTTCTTGAAGGTTCCATTGGTGTTGGCCGCGCGCGACCACGGAACGTTCTTGGCGCCGGGAATGTGCCCGCCGCGGAGCACTCCCTCCTGCGGGTAGTCCGGCATGTGCGTCTTGGCGCCGGAGAACTCGTCGGGCGAGCGCACATCGATCAGCGGCTTTCCCGCTTCGGCGTGCTTGCGAACCTCGTCGCGGAAGGCGCGGATTTCCCTGTCGGAGCGCTCGGGTGCGGTGTAGTTGGTGGACTCGAAGTGCGGCACCTCGGTGACCATCGGACGGCCCTCCTGCTCCCACTTCAGGCGGCCGCCGTCGAGGACCTTGGCATTGGTGAAACCGAAGAGCTGGAAGACCCAGAAGGCGTACGCGGCCCACCAGTTGTTCTTGTCGCCGTAGAAGATGACCGTCTTGGAATCGTCGATCCCTTTGGCGCGAAGTAGCTTCTGGAAGGCCTCGCGGCTCACGTAGTCGCGCACGATCGGATCGTTCAGGTCGGCGTGCCAGTCCACCTTCTGGGCATTCGGGATGTGGCCCATGTCGTAGAGGAGTACATCCTCATCGCTCTCGATGATGCGGATGGACGGGTCGTTGAGGTGCTCGGCCAACCAGTCGGTTGTAACGAGCACGTCGGGGCGCGCGTAGCCTCGGTCCTGGAGGGCTTTGTCGGGTGCGGCGGCGGTCGTCATCGTTGGATCCCTCGGTTGGTGTTGATCGACTGCGAATATCGCGAGAACCGGTCACTGCCCAACGGGATCGCGCATCCTCGCTGGGGAACGAATTAAAAAGCCGGCCACTCTGGACGAGAGGCCGGCGGAAGCAGCGCATCGCGGATGTGAACTACGCGGTCACACCGGATGGACCCCTCCGCCCCGACCTTCGGCGGCGCAACAGTGCATACACATGCACGAGGTGCACATGCTCCCGGCGGTGTACCGAAGAAGTCGGTAGCTGCGTACGCGGCCCTCGCTCTGCCCCGAAGCTACTGTCTGTACGATCATGTCCGTTGTGGAGCGCAAAGTTCCAGGAGCTGGAGTGTGAGACAGCTGAGTACGTCTGGCCCTGAGCCGCATCGCGCGAGGGTGACCAGCCTCGCTGTCCGAACTTTGGATCGCTGCGCGCTACGTTGTCAAGAGCGCGCCGTGCTGGTGCGCGGCGAATGCTTGACATGCATGTACGTGCATATACACTGTAACGGCATGGACTCGTCGGTCGACATCCGCCTCTGCGCCGAATGCCACTGTCTCGCCGCGCGCCGTACCGCGCGCGCGATCACGCGCGCCTTCGATGAGCGCCTGCGCAAGCACGGGCTCCGCGCCACTCAGTTCTCCGTGCTCGTGGCGCTCGAGCTCAGCGGTGCCGCCCCGATCTCCGCGCTCGCCGAAGCGCTCGGCATGGAGCGCACCACGCTCACCCGCAGTGCGGCGCTGCTGGAGAAGCGCGGCTGGGTGACGAGCGGCGGCACCGACGACCGGCGCGAGCATCAGCTCCGGCTCACGGCGTCGGGACGTCGCAAGCTGATCTCGGCCTTCGCGGCGTGGAAGGCGGCCCAGGACGCCACTGGCGCCGAGCTCGCCGAGAAGGGGTCGGCACGCACGCTCACGAAAAGGGCGCGGCGAGCCTCGGCAGCTAGCAGGGGCTCGCGCCAGCCGAAGTAGCCGGCGCTCCTAGCCGGCGCTCCTAGCCGGCGCTCCTAGCCGGCGGCTGGCCCAGCCGCTGAAACCAATTCCGAACTGTCGGAATTTCTCATCGGTAGAAGCGTGTATATACACCCAAGGAGGTACGATATGCTGGACATCCTCGGCGCGATCATGTGCGCAGGCATCTACACTGCGCAGATCGGAGTGCTCACAGGCTTCGCCGCTGCGCCGCTGCGAGTTAAGCGACTCGCCGTCGGCACGGCTGCGGTATGGGGAATGATCGTCGTGCTGGTCGCCGCACTCGGCGGCTTCCGGCAGGGAGCCACCGGCGTGGTGCCCACTCCCGTACTCGCCTTTGGGGTGCTGCTTGCACTCCTGCTCGGGAGCTTCGCGCTCTCGCAGCGGTTCCGCGACGCCATGCTCTCCATCCCGCTCCCCGCACTCATCGGTCTGAACGCGGCGCGTACGGGCGGGATCATGTTCATCCTTCTGGGAGCGGCCGGCCGCCTCTCCGCGCCCTTCGCTCCAGCGGCCGGCGGCGGCGACATCCTCGTAGGAATCCTCGCCATACCCGCGGCGCTCCTCGCGGCCAGGCACGCCAGCCGATACACGACGCTGATCGGAGCGTGGAACGTGCTTGGCGCACTCGACCTGGTCATGGCGGTCACGATCGCGCTGCTCTCGTCGCCGGGCCTGCCGTTCCGCGTCTTCATGGACGGGGACGGAACGCTGGTGATGACTGGCCTTCCCTGGATCATGGTGCCGGCGCTGATCGTCCCGTTCTACTTCCTGATCCACCTCACCGTCGCGACGAAGCTGAAGGCGCTCCAGCCGGCGCGCCGCGAGGTCGCGATGGCGAGCGCGCGTTGAGCGAACGATTCTCCAACGTGGGGCCGATACCGCTGCGCGCAGTCCAACGCTCGCGACGAGCGCGCAGGAATCCCGACCAACGATGCATGAATCGTTGGTCGGGCTCTTCATCGACTTACCCCACCTTGGCTCCGCGTGGAACGAGCGCGTCGGGCGCGAGGAGCACGACCTCGCCCGCCTCCGAGTACGCGCCGAGCACGAGCACCTCGCTCTCGAATCCAGCGATGCGGCGTGGCGGGAAGTTCACCACCGCGATCACCTGCCGTCCCACCAGCTCCTCCGGCGCGTAGAGTGCCGTGATCTGAGCGCTCGAACGCTTGATGCCGAGCTCCTCGCCGAAATCGATGCGCAGCTTGATGGCCGGCTTGCGCGCCTCGGGGAACGCCTCGGCGTCCAGCACTACGCCGGCGCGGATGTCGAGCTTCAGGAAGTCGTCGAAGACTGCCATTCGGGACTCGCGCGAACGATCTTCGCGGTGGCGATGAGTTGTCCTGTGTGCCGCTGCGCATGCTCCGCAGCGTGCGAGTAGAGGCCGAGCACCGTGGACGGGAGCTGCTTGCGCCCGACCGCGCGCGGCTCCAGGAGCTTCTCGTGCGGAGTGTCGCGGAAGGTGTCGAGTGCCGCGGAGATGGCTCGCTGCGCCCGCTCGATCAGTACGTCGGCGTCAGGCGGTGAATCGCCGGGCGTGCTCTCCGCCGAGAGTGCCTCTCTCTGCGCGTCGCTGAGCGCTTCGCCGCGCGCATAGGTGAAGAGCCGGTCTATCACGCCGGCGATGTGGCTAAGGTGGAAGCCCGGCGCCGCCGCGCCGCCGGGGCGTGCCCAGAGCTGCTCGGCAGTGAGCCCGCGCGCCGCGCGCTCGAGATCTTCCGACGCCTGAACGAGCGCGTGTGCTGCCGGCATGAGGTATGGATCGATACCCGGCATCGGACCGCGTAGCCAGGCCTCGGGTTGACTGGTCATGGTGTTTCGATCGCCTCCGCGAATGGTCGATCGAATCCTACCGTCCGGCTGTGTAGGCGAGCAAGCCGGCTGTACATTGTACCATGGGTCGATACCTCCATCACGCGCCGCCCAGAGACAACACGGAAGTGGAATGACCGCGGACGCGACTCTTCCCACTCCACCGGGCCCCAGCGGCAAGCTGCTCGCGAGCGCGCGCGTCGACGGCACGGCCATCGTGTACCGGCTCTTCGACGTCGGTTACGAGATCCATCTGGCGCGCGCGCTCGAGCTGCTCTCCACCAACGCGCCCGAGCGCGTGCGTCCGCTCCGCGGTGAAGCGCAGGCGATACAGATCAAGAACCCGCCGATCACCGTCACCCTCGCCACGGAGCGCATCTCGATAGACGGAAAGGACGTGGACGCCGAGGTTTCTGCGCGGATCTTCGACTTCGGCGTCGTGTCGCTTCGGCTGAGAGTCCCAGCGCAGCCGGGTGTGTCGTGGATGGAGTACGCCGACTTCGGCAACGCCGTGGATGTGCGCACCGACCTCACGCCGATCTTCCTGCGACAGTTGGAGACGCTCGTCGACCGGATCTCACCGGCGATCGAGCGGCGCACGATCGCGAGCGTCACCGAGGATTACGTGGTCTTCCGGATCACGCGCTTTACCGATCCCGAGGGCGGAGAGCTCTCCACCGAGGTGCTGCGCGACGAGGACGTAGCGCCGCTCCTCCTCAACGAGCGGCGCCCGCTCTCGTATGCTGCACTGCGCGAGCTCCTCCCGAACCGCTTCTCTTACTACTCGGACGATCTCGCCATCCTCACCTGGGACAACGCCCTGGTCGTGGAGCCGGCGGCCGAGGACACCGACATCCAGTACATCCTCGAGTTCGCCAACGCGCAGCTCCTGGAGCTCAGAGTGTACGACGCAATGCTCGACGCTCAGCTCCCGATGATGTACTCGCGCGTCGCGAGCGCGCGCCGCGGCGGACTCGCGCGAATCGTCCGGCGCTACGCTCCACTGCTCGGCGATCTCCAGACCCTGGTAGCCGACTCCACCGAGGTGGTGGAGAGAGTGGAGAACTCGCTCAAGGTGACGGACGACGTGTACCTGGCGCGCGTCTACAGCGCGGCGTTGGACATCTTTCGAGGACGGGTCTGGCGGAGCGGCATCGACCGCAAGCTCGGTATCATCCGCGAGACGTACGCCATGCTCAACGACGAGGCTCAGGCGTCGCGCGCCGAGGCGCTCGAGCTGGCGATCGTGTTGCTGATAGTGGCGGAGCTGGTGGTGATGTTCGCGCTCTAGCGCGTAGACGGAAGGTCAGCCATGCGTGGCGATCCAGGCCGCCACTTCGTCGGACACCCGCTCCCATCCCGGCTCGGCAATCATGTAATGCCCGTGCTCGGCGTACTCGCGGTACTCGCAGTCGTACTTCTTCGCGATCGCCCGCGCGATGCGCGATGGGAGAAAGCGGTCGTCGGCGGCGCCTATCGAGAGCATCGGGCAGCTCACGCGCTTCGCGTCGATCGTCATGGTGCCGAGCGCTAGCTCGCGCGCGGCGCGGCCGCTCTCCGGCTGGATGTGCTCGAAGAGGTCGCTGCGCGCCGGCTCCGGAAGTCGGTCGAGGAAGAGTGCGTCGGCGTCGCTGCGCTCGGGCACGACCGGCCGGGAGAAGAGGAGCGCGGGGGCATACTTGATCATCCGCGTCAGCAGCCGACCACTCAGTGCGTTGATCCACCTCGGCGGCGCCGAGCAGACGAGGACGGCGGACGACACCACATTCTTCTCGGCGAGCTTCTGCGCGATGAGCCCGCCCATCGAATGCCCCACGACCGCCGGCGTTCCCAGCTCGCGCACCGCGGCGAGCGCGTCTTCCACGTAGTCGTCGAGCGATACGCAGCCGATGTCGGCGACCGTGCCGCTGGCACCGTGGCCGCGCAGGTCGATCGCGACGCTCGAGCGTCCCCTCCCTGCCAGTCGGCGCTGCCAATCAGCGAACTGCCACGCGCCGCCGAACATGCCGTGGATCAGCAGGAGCGGAGGACGGTCATCACCGGGCGCATCGGCGACGGAGGCCGTAACCCCGCCGGGGAAAGTTCGGGCGCGAAGCATGGCCTGATACTACGCGAAGTCAGCGGTCGGCGCAGCGCCGGCAGCCGAAGCGAGCTTACCGGATCTCGGCTTCTGCCGACCACGGTACCGCGCCGATTTCCAGCCGGACCGGGCGTTTGGGCAGCGTGCGGCACTGGAATTGAAGCGAGCCATCGCTCACTCCAGCCGGAGGGCAGCAGGATGAACGAATCCAGCCAATCGTGGGAAGCCAGGCAAGAGGAGCTCGACCCCGGTCGCGAGCAGGAGCGTCGGAACGTCTCCTCCTCGGTAGCCGCGACGCTGCGCTCACGCGGCGTCGATCTCACCGGCGATGAGAGCAGCGAGCAGCTGGTGGAGATGCTCGACGCCGTCGAGCGTTTCGAGGCCGCGGTCTCGGAGGCCGGCGGCGACCGCATGATCAACGATCCCGACTCCTCGAACCCGCAGGAGGAGGCGTTCGTCCTCCCCCGCCGCGCCGCCGACGAATCCCCCTATGAGTACGCCGACCGGGTCCAGCGCGCGGCGAGGAGGATAGGGTAGGGGGAAGCGAGAAAGCAGGAAGCAGAAAGCAGAAAGCAGAAAGCAGAAACGGCTCCCGGAGACACGACCCTCTCCCCATAGGTAGTTCACTGCTTTCTGCTCTCTGCTTCCTGCTTTCTCCCTCTCCCTCCCCTCACGCCCTCACTCCAACCCTCCTCTCCCCCATCTCACCCGCCAGCTTCTCGAGGCGGGCGATGCGGTCGGCGGTGGAGGGGTGGGTGGAGAAGAGGTTCAGCGTGCCCCGGTTGCCGAATGCAGCGAGCGGGTTGACGATCGCGAGCTGCGCGGCGGTGGGGGAGACGTTCATGGGGATACGGTGCGCAGCCGCGTCGAGCTTGCGGAGCGCGCCGGCCAACTCGAGCGGCATCCCGCTGATCTGGGAGCCGACAGCGTCGGCCTTGAACTCGCGCTGGCGGCTTATGGCGAACTGGATCAGCATCGCACCGATCGGCGCGAGGAAGAGCATCGCCAGACCCGCGAGCGGGCTCCCGCCATCGTCGTCGTTCCCCATTCCGCCGAAGAAAAAGCCGAAGTGCGCGAGGTTGGTGATCGCACCCGCGATGGTTGCGGCGACCGTCTGCAGGAGCATGTCGTGGTTCTTCACGTGGGCCAGCTCGTGGCCCAGAACGCCTGCAAGCTCGTCGCGACTAACCGTGTGCAGGATTCCCTCGGTGACGCATACCACCGCGTGTTCCGCATTCCGGCCGGTGGCGAACGCGTTGGGCTGCTGCTGAGGAGAGATGGCCAGCGTGGGCATCGGGAGCCCCGCATTCCGACGCAGCTCATCCACCAGCGCGTAGAGCTCGGGAGCGCTCGACTGATCGACCACCCGCGCGCGATAGGCCCTCAGCACCATCTTGTCGGAGCTGAAGTACATGAAGAAGTTCATCCCGGCCGCCAGGAGGAAAGCGATCAGCATACCGCTCTGGCCGCCGAAGTAGCCACCTATCGCGATCAGCAGGGCGGTGAGCCCTGCCATCAGCACGAAGACCTTGAGGTTGTTCATGGCACTCTCCAGGGGTGTGGATGCGCAAAAGGCGAGCCCTTTCGCGCACGCCGACATCTCTGTCGGCCTCCGCGAAAGGTCTCGCCTGATCCCTTCTGGATCCCGATCGAACCGTGCGACCCTGCTTCCCGGCCGCAGTCCTGACGATCCGACCGCACGAGCCCCTCGGCTCGCGTGGCTACTCCCCTTTCGTAAATCGAAATTTAGTGGCGCAGGGGAGGGAAGCCAAGGGGAGAGAAAGCAGAAAGCAGACAGCAGAAAGCAGTGAACTGCCTCGGCGGTGAGGGCTGTACTGCCGGGAGCCGTTTCTGCTTTCTGCTGTCTGCTCTCTGCTTTCCTTTCTCTTCCCTCCTCTCACCGCCCCGGATAAGTTCCGCCTACCGTGAGACGGAGCGCAGCGATCGCCGGTTGCGCGCTCCACTACTCATCGCACCCGCGTCATGATCCCCGATCCGACCAACTCCCGTCGCGCCATGTTGGGGGCGGCCAAGCGCTTCCTGCTCAAGGAGGCCGACAAACGGCTGCCCGCGCCGGCCGAGGTCGAGCCACCGCGACTCATCCCCCGAGCTATCGAGAAAATCGGTATGTCCCGCTCACGCGAACGGATCCTCACCAACCTCGACGAGATGTACAGCGAGGCCTTCGAGCGCGCCAAGGCCGCCGACGACCCCAAGCAGATGTCCACCCTCGACTTCGCCTACCGTCGCGAGCAACTCTACTTCGAGATCCTGCTGGATATCCGGGACGCGATCGAGAGAAGGTAGAGAGAGAGCAGGAAGCAGGAACTACCAGGGTTCAGGAGGCAGGGTTCAGGGTTCAGGTACTACCCAGCGATCGAGATCTCGACCGTCGGGCAGTTCCTGAACCCTGAACCCTGTAGTTCTGAACCCTCAAGCAGTTCCTGCTTCCTCTTTCCCTCATCCCCGCGGCAGTTCCCTGCTTTCTGCTCTCTGCTTTCTACTTTCTTCCCACTTCTCTTTTGGTATCACCAACGACGCCACGATCGTGACCGTGAGAATCGTGGCGATCACGGCGAGGGCAATGAAGACGGGGATCTCGTAGAAGCCGTCGATCAGCATCTTCACTCCCACGAAGACCAGGATCGCGGCGAGGCCGAAGCGGAGGAGGTGGAAGCGGGCCACCACGCCGGCCAGGACGAAGTAGAGCGCGCGCAGGCCGAGGATGGCGAACACGTTCGACGTGTACACCAGGAACGGGTCGCGCGTGATCCCGAAGATGGCCGGGATGCTGTCGAGCGCGAAGATGAGATCCGTGAACTCCACCAGCAGCACGGCCAGGAAGAGCGGGGTGGCGACCCGCCTCGCGTTCTCGATGGCGAAGAAGCTCTGACCGTGGTAACGCGGCGTCATCGGAATGAAGCGCGACGCCAGCCGCACCAGCGGATTCCCCTCGATGTCCGGCGGCTGCTCCTCGCGCAACGCCATCCGCGCTCCGGTGACCACGAGCAGTGCGCCGAAGATGTAGATGACCCAGTGGAAGGTGGAAAGCAGAAGCGCCCCCACCGCGATGAACGCACCGCGCATCACGAGCGCGCCGAGTATTCCCCAGAACAGGACGCGGTGCTGATAGCGCGCCGGCACGCCGAGGTAGGAGAAGATCAGCACCATCACGAAGATGTTGTCGACACTCAGCGACTTCTCGATGAGATAGCCGGTGAGGAACTCCGTGGCCGGACGCGCGCCGGCGTACAGGTAGATGCCGCCAGCGAACAGAAGCGAGAGCGCGATCCAGACGATGCTCCACGCCGTCGCCTCGCGCAGGCTCACCTCGTGGGCCTTTCTATGGAATATGCCCAGGTCGATCGCGAGCAGAACGAGTACGAACGCGTTGAATACGACCCAGAACCAGATGCTCGTTGCCATGCGCTCCTCGCGCTGGGCGGCTGTAGGGGAGATGCAAAAAGGGCGAGACCCTACGGCACGCTAGTGACGTAATGGTCTCGCCCCGGACCGAAATCCCTGAGCCGGCCGGAAGCGCGCCCCGCGCTCCGTATTGACGACCGACTCTCCGACACCCAAATGCCGGCAGGCTACTCCCCACTGGAGATGAAGTCTGGCGGGGTCGGGGCGTTGGGGCAAGTGGAGCGGGGAGAAAGCAGAAAGCAGAGAGCAGAAAGCAGGAACTGCCGAGGGGGTGAGGAAGAGGGGGAAAGGAAACAGGGAACAGGAAACAGGCACCGGCTCCGGGCGATACAGCCCTCACCCCCGAGGCAGTTCCTGTTTCCTCGTACCTGTAGTACCTGAACCCTGAACCCTGCCTCCTGAACCCTTGCCGTTCACTGCTTTCCGCTCTCTGCTTTCCTGCTCTCTCCTCCCTCCCCCACCCCCTTCCTTGCACTTTCCCTACCCCTTCCCGACATTCCGCGCCATGCGAAGAAACCTCTTACTGGTATGCATCGTGGCAGGCGCTATGGTAGCTGGATGCTCGGACGAGAAAGCGGCGGGTGATGCACCGGTGTCGCTGGCGGTGGTGAATGCGCGCGTGTGGACGGGGAATCCGCAGCGGCCGTGGGCCGATGCGATAGCGGCGCGAGGCGATACGATCGCGGCAGTGGGGTCGAGCGCTGAGGTGAAGAAGGCCGCGGGGGAAGGGGCGCGAATCATCGATGCGCACGGGGCAATGGTGGTGCCCGGGTTCAACGACTCGCACGTCCATTTCATCGACGGGGGGTTCCGGCTCTCCTCGGTCCAGTTGCGTGACGCAAAGTCGCCCGAGGAGTTCACCGCGCGGATCAAGGCTTACGCGGCTACGGTGAAGCCGGGTACCTGGATCATGGGCGGCGACTGGGATCACACGACGTGGGGCGGCGAGCTCCCACGTCGCGACTGGATCGATTCCGTCACGCCGAACAACCCGGTCTGGATCCAGCGCCTCGACGGCCACATGGGACTCGCCAACAGCGCGGCGCTGCGCGCGGCCGGCGTGACGAAGGATACGAGGGACATCGAGGGCGGCACGATCGTCCGCGATGCATTGGGTGAGCCCACGGGAATCCTCAAGGACAACGCGATGTCGCTCCTCGACAACGCCGTCCCCGAGCTCACCCCCGAGCTCGCCGACCGTGCGCTCGACACGGCGATGAAGTACGTGGCCGCGCAGGGCGTGACGTCGGTGCAGAACATGGGAAGCTGGTCGGACCTCGCGATCTTCGAGCGGGCCAGGAAGGAAGGACGGCTCATCACTCGTCTGTACGCCGTGGTGCCACTCGCCACCTGGGAACGGTTGCGCGACACCGTGGCCGCGCGCGGTCACGGCGATGAGTGGGTGCGCATCGGGGGCCTCAAGGGCTTCGTAGATGGATCGCTCGGCTCGCACACCGCGGCGATGCTCGAGCCCTTCACCGATGCGCCCAACGACACCGGCCTGCTGGTGAACACTCCCGAGGACCTGTACGCGTGGACGAGCGGCGCCGACAAGTCGGGGCTCCAGGTGATGGTCCACGCGATCGGCGACCGCGCCATCCGCTTGCAGCTCGACATCTACGAGCGCGTGGAGCGTGAGGATGGACCGCGCGACCGACGCTTCAGGATCGAGCACGCGCAGCACCCGGCGCCATCCGACATTCCGCGCTTCGCCAAGCTGAATGTCATTGCCAGCATGCAGCCCTATCACGCGATCGACGACGGCCGTTGGGCCGACGCCGTGATCGGCCCCGAGCGGGCGAAATCCACCTACGCCTTCCGCTCGTTCCTCGACGCGAACGCACGCCTCGCCTTCGGAAGCGACTGGTTCGTGGCGCCGCCCACGCCGCTGGAAGGGATCTACGCCGCGGTCACTCGCCGTACGCTGGACGGGAAGCATCCCGATGGCTGGGTGCCCGAGCAAAAGATCAGGGTGGAGGAGGCGCTTCGCGCGTACACCTCGGGTGCCGCCTACGCGAGCTTCGAGGAGAACCGCAAGGGGACGCTCGAGCGCGGGAAGCTGGCGGACTTCGCGCTGATCGACCGCGACATCACGCGCATCCCGCCCGAGGAGATCCGCGACGCACACGTGCTCGTGACGGTGGTGGGTGGGAAGGTCGTCTACGAGCGCGAGGGCGCGTCGCTGGCCGCTCGCTGAGTCCGCATCGCCCTCGCACTTCCCTGGGGCATCGAGCGGCTCGGTCCGCTGGGTGCCCCTCGTCGCGTAAGCAGTCGAGCAGGCGCGAGCGGATGGGCCCGCCCCTTGCGTCGAATGGGGGCATGATGAGAGTCGCAGAGCTCGTAGCAGCCGTCGTCGCGTCGTTCGCGATAGCTGCCTGCTCGATGAGCACCACGAACGACCTGGGGCCGGGCGACACCTCCACGAGCGCGTCGTCAGCCACTTCCCCGTCGGACAGCGACCAGATCGCGCAGCTCGAGCGCGAAGCACTCGCCCTCGCTCACAACGATGGCTGCGATTCCGCCGCCCAGTGCCGTGTCGCTCCCGTGGGCGCCAAGGCGTGCGGCGGCCCGCGCTACTGGATCACCTGGTGTCCCGCGTCCACCGACTCAGCCGCCCTCTTCAAGAAGCTGGATGAGCTGCGCACCGCCGAGCAGAACTTCAACCAGGTGCACGGCGTGATCTCCGACTGCAGCATCGTCGGCCCGCCAACGCCGGTGGTCAGTGCGGGGGTGTGTAGGGCGGGACCGTGAGATACGAGGGTTCAGAACTACAGGGTTCAGGGTTCAGTGACTGCCTTGGTCGGAGAGATCTCTACTCCGAGGCAGTACCTGAACCCTGAACCCTGTAGTTCTGAACCCTAGAATTCCGCCAGCTCCAGGTACGCCGCACGGAAATCATCCACCTGCGGGAGGATCGCATCCTCCAACCGGGGGGCGTAGCCGACGTAGGTGTCGGTGGAGGCGACGCGCTTGACGGGTGCGTCGAGCCACGCGAAGCAGTCGTTGGCGATCGAAGCGGAGATCTCTGCGCCGTAGCCCCACGAGATCGCGTCCTCGTAGGCTACGATCACGCGCGAGGTGCGCTTCACCGATTCGTACACCGTCTCCTTGTCCCACGGGGAGAGCGTGCGCAGGTCGATCACTTCCACGTCCAGACCTTCTTCGGCGGCCTGGTTGGCGGCGGTGATGGCGCGCTGCACGGTGGCACCGTAGGTCACTACCGTCATGTCGCTCCCGGGGCGGACGATCTTCGCCTTGCCGAAGGGAATCATGAAGTTCGGGCCGGGATAGCGACCCTTGTTGTACGTCTGGCGGTAGAGGTGCTTGTGCTCGAGGAAGATCACCGGGTCGTCGCAGCGGATCGCGGTGCGCAGGAGACCGTTCGCGTCGAGCGCGGTGGATGGGCATACCACGCGGAGGCCGGGGCAGTGCGCAAAGAGCGAGGCGCCGGTCTGCGAGTGGTAGATGGCGCCGCGGATGTAGCCGCCGTACGTCACGCGTACCACTACGGGTGCGCTGAAGGTGTTGTTGGAGCGCCAGCGCATCGTAGCCAGCTCGTTGCGTAGCTGCATGTACGCCGGCCAGATGTAATCGAAGAACTGGATCTCGGCGACCGGCTTGAAGCCGCGCAAGGCCATACCGATCGCGCGCCCCACGATGTTCGCCTCGGCGAGTGGCGAGTTGTAAACGCGCGCGCTTCCGAATTCCTTCTGCAGCCCCCACGTGACTTTGAAGACGCCGCCTTTCCCCTTCACCTTCCCCATGTACTGCTCGCGCGAGATGTCGGCGACGTCCTCGCCGAACACCACCATCCGCTCGTTGCGCCGCATCTCGTCCTTCATGCAGACGTTGAGCAGATCCACCATCGTAGTCGGGTCGCCGCTGAACTGCGGATCGTCCTCGGTGTCGAACTGCTCGCCGGTGGGATCGACGTCGGGCGAGTAGACGGCGAAGTACACGGAGCTGGCATCGGGCTGCGGCTCCTCCAGCGCTTCGTCCACCGCGGCGTCGATCGCGGCGTCGGCCTCCTCCTTGATGCGTGCGATGTCGTCTTCCGTCGCGTGCCCCTCGGCGATGAGCCAGGCAGGAAATGTGGTGATCGGATCGCGCGCCGCGTCCGCCTCACGCTCCTCGGGCGGCCGGTACATCACCTCGTCGTCGGAGAGCGAGTGCGAGTAGGGACGGATCACGTGCGCGTGTACCAGCGCCGGTCCCTTCCGCTTGCGCGCGTAGTCCACGGCCTTCGTCATCGCGGCGTAGCTCCCCAGCAGATCGCAGCCGTCCACCTCCTGCACCATGAGCCCGGGGAAGCTGCGCACGAGCCTGGAAATGTTCCCGCCGGCGGTGTTTACCTCGACCGGGACGGAGATCGCATACCCGTTGTCTTCCACAACGTAGACCACCGGAAGCGCCAGGTTGCACGCGGTGTTGAGCGACTCCCAGAACTCACCTTCGCTCGTGGTGCCGTCGCCCGTGGAGACGTAGACGACTTCGTCCTTGTGAAAGCCCTCGGCGATGCCGATGAGCTTCGCTCTGAGCGTGGCCTCCGCACACCCCACTGACTGCAGGAACTGCGTCCCGGTGGGAGACGATGACGAGACGATGTTGAGCTTCTTCGAGCCCCAGTGGCTGGGCATCTGTCGGCCGCCCGATGCGGGATCCGCGGCGGCGCCAACCGCCTCGAAGAGCATCTCGGCTGGCGTGACGCCGAGCTGCAGGCAGAGCGCGCGGTCGCGGTAGTAGGGGAAGAACCAGTCGTAGCCCGCGCGCAGCGAAAGCGCAGCAGCCGTCAGGATCCCTTCGTGGCCCGCGCCCGAGATCTGGAAAAAAATCTTGTTCTGTCGCTTGAGCTGGATCTCCTTGTCGTCCAGCCGACGCGACATGTACATGTTCCGGAATGCGGCAAGGAGCTGTTCGCCGTTGAGACTAGCGGCGCTCCCTCGCTCGGCACGCGTCTGAGTAGCCATGTGAAAAAAACAGAATGAGTTGAGTGGCTCTAGAGTACTCGGAATATAGTACCCGCTCGAAGCTCCCGGCCAGCACATGAGAGCGTGACAGGCGCCATCCGCGCTTTGGCATTGGGCCTGCGTATATGGCGCATCCACACCGTCAAGGGAGCGAAGATGACCACGCCTTCTACGGGCCATTGCATATTCTGCGACATCATCCATGGCGCCGCAGAGGTGTCGATGTGCTATGAGGACAGCGACGCGCTGGCTTTCATGGACATCCAACCGGTGAATGCTGGCCACACTCTCGTTGTATCGCGCCAACACTTCGAGTCATTCGATGACCTCCCGCACGATCTCGGGATGCACCTTTTCGAGGTGGCGATGCGCCTGGGCCCGGTGGTCCGGCGCGTATCGGGCAGGGAAGGGATGAACCTCGTCGTATCGAGCGGCGTTGCCGCGGGTCAGGATGTCTACCACTTCCACATCCACCTGATCCCCCGCCGCGCCGGTGATGGCTTCGAGGTGAACCTCCCCTTCTCAGGCTCCTCGATGCCCGACCGCACCCAACTCGATGCCATGGCCGCCCGCATCATCTCGAGTCTCCGCGACCCGATGGCGAAGGGAGTGCGGGGAGCGAGGGCGAAGGTGGCCTAGGGGAAGAAAGCAGAGAGCAGACAGCAGAAAGCAGAAAGCAGTGAACAGCCTCGGGATAGAGGGCTTTCTCCCCACGAGCCGTTCACTGCTTTCTGCTTTCTGCTCTCTGCTTTCTCCTCTCTAGTTACTCCTCACCCTCCTCACCGCATCCGCCAGCTCGTTCGCGGTGCGGCTCAACTGGGTGGCGGCGTCGTTGAGCGCTTCGATGGCGGCTTCCTGCTGGGTGTTGGCACCGGCGACGACGGCGGTCTCACCAGCGGCGTGCTCGGCGTCGTGACGCGCGCCGGCGAGGGCGAGCGCCATCACGCCGGAGTGTTCGGCGCTCGCGCGTGAAGCGTCGGCGATGCGAATTCCGGCGGCGGCCACTGCTTCCGATGCGGCCACGATCCGGTCGAGCTCATCCACCCAGTTGTTACTCTCGTCGGCTACCGCGAGCACGTCGCAGCGCGTTCGCTCCATGAGCTCGATCGCGCGCTCCAGCGTAGCGTGGATGTCGCGAACCGCGCGGTCCATTCCTTCCGCTTCCTCGGAGCTCCGGTCGGCCAGGTCGCGGATCTCCTGCGCTACCACCGCGAAGCCGCGTCCGTGCACGCCGGCGCGCGCGGCTTCCACTGCCGCGTTCAGCGCCAGAAGTCCGGTCTGATCGGCGAGTGAAGTGATGGTTTCGCCGAAAGCGCGGACAGCGTTCGACACATCCTGCAGACGTGCGACCTGCTCCGAGCCGGCGCGCGCGGTGTCGGCCGCGGCGGTGAGGCGGCGCGCGGCCAGCGCAGTCGCGCTCCGCACGGCGCGCGCGTCGTTCAGCATCTCCTCGCCACTCGATCGCGTACCGCTCCCCTCGCTCGCCGTCTGGTCGGCACTGTCGCGTGCGGTCGTCGCCTGCTGCGCCCCCTCGGCCAGCGTCTCGGAGAGATCGCGCACCGTGGTGGAGAGCCGCCGCGCTGTCTCAGCGCTCTCCTGCGATGCCGCGTGAAGCTGCTGCGTGGTGGCGGTGATGGATTCCACGTGCTGCGCCACCAGCTCGGAGGCGCTCAGCACCGGACGTATCAACGAATCGAGCGTGAGCGAGAGCGCGAGCTGGGGCGCCACGGCCTCGAGCAGCGCGGCGTCGTAGTCGCGGTACATGTCGGTGCGAGTATGCCTGATGGTCCAGAGACCTACCAGACGGTCGCCCTGCTTGAGCGGGATCACGATCTCCGAGCCGATCCCTCGCGCGGCGCTCGGTGATGCGCTGGTACCGCGCTTGGTAACCACCGGCGCCGAGCGCTTGATGGCGAGAGCGGGAAGTCCCTCCCGGGCCGGGTAACGTGCGCCCGTCGTCACTGCCGGAGATGTGTCACTCACCACTACCAGCTCGTCGCGCTCCTGGTCGTAACTGGCGATCTGCATCTCCTCCCACGGGACGATCGATCGGGTGAGGCGCTGGATGTCATCCAGTGCACGATGCAGCTCCGGGCGCGCAGTCAGCGCGCGAGTGAGCCGCTGGACGAGCTGCAGTCCCTCACCCACCGCCGCCCTTCGTACCAGCCAGTGCGCGAGCGCGGTGATCCCCACGAGTACCAGAGTGCCAGCGATGAACGTGCCGTTCAAGTCATGCGCATACGCGATGCGCAGAGCAACCAGCCCGAGTAGAGTCGCCAGCACCGCAACTGTACTCTCCCACCGCGCGGTGAGTCGCGCGTCCACCCAGGCGATCGCCGGCGAGAGGAGAAGCTGGATGTAGAACGTCGTGTTGACGATCGTCAGGAAGAGGACGATGAAGAGCGTGAGCCGCCAGAGATTGGAGCTCTGGAAGGCGAGCACCCCCGGCATACCGCGGAGTGCCATGAAGTACGCTATCCCGGAGAGGCAGCACGCGGTGGCGAAGTGACCCGCGTTCCCCACCGCGTTCCTGAGTGGGAGGCGGCGGACGATGCTGTCGCCAATGAGGAGGCCGACTGCTCCCGCCAACGCGCCGCCGGCCCAGCCGAGCGCGAGGACGGCGGGGATGGCCGCTCCCACGGCGAAGCTCGCGAAGCCCTTACCCGGGAGCGCGATGCCGAAGGCGCGCGTGGCCGCCAGAACGGTCACGATGAGGAGCGCACCCAGCCAGGGAACCGGGCGCGCGTACTGATGGAGCGCCAGCCCAACTGGAACGCTGAACGCCGCGAACGCGACGACGGATTTACGGATCGTCTCGTCGGTGATCCGGCGACGCCTGTTGGTCATGTTGTCCGGAGCCGGCTGGTAGCCCCGAGGAGCGGGGCGCGAATAGCGGATGACGTGCAATCGTGGGACGCGCCATCACGCCGCGGGGTCACGCCCCCGCGCGCCTCCGGATCAGTAGTCCACGGGCCGCAGGTAGCTGTCGCCTATGGCCGTGCCGCTGAGCATCGCCACCGTGGGCGGCCGGCGCTTCCAGTGGGTTCCCTCCAATCGCCGCCGCACGGTAGCGATGTCCGCCTCCGCGAAGCCGCGCTCCGTGAGCTGCTCCACGCTGTAGCCGGAGAGAAGCCAGTGGAGGATCACGTCGGCGCTCTCGTAGCTCACGCCCAGGTCTCCCTCGTCGGTCTGGCCGCGCACCAGGTCCGCGGTGGGTGGCTTCTCGATTATCTCGGTCGGCACGCCGAGGTGCCACGCCAGCTCCCGCACCTGTGTCTTGTACAGGTCACCGAGCGGGTTGACTGGCGGGGCGTCGTCGGCGTGCCAGGTAAAGTAGCCGAGGAGCCGCTCGGTCTTGTTCCCCGTGCCGAGTGGGAGTGCCGCGTAGCGCGCCGAGAGGTCGAAAGTGGCGATCATCCGCGTCCGCGCCATCACGTTGCCTCGGCGCGTCGGGTCGGCATCGGGCTCGTTCGCCAGGTACGCATCCACGGCGGGCGAGATGTCTATCGTGCGCGACTCGATGCCGAGTGCGTCTATCACCAGCTGCGCGTGCTCGAGACTCTGTGTGCTGAGGTTGCCGTACGGGAGGCGTACGCCGATCACGTTCTCGGGGCCGAGTGCGCGCGCCGCGAGGTAGGCGGTGACGGCGGAGTCGAGCCCGCCCGATATGGCGACGATGCCCTTGCTGTAGCCACGCTGAGCCAGCTCGCTGCGTATGAACTCTCCCAGCCACTGCTCCACGAGCGCCGCGTCGATCGCCAGCGGTGGAGGTCCGCCCTGCTCGATCCCGCTGACACGTACGACGTCGAACCAGCTGCCCGACTCCGGTCGGGCTGGCTCCGCTGTCGGCGAAGCGCGGCGCTCCGGTCGCTCCACGGTAGCACCGTCGTACGAGAGATCGGGTGCGATCCCCGCACGGATGCGCTCGAGCGAATCGAGGAGCGGCGGCAGTCCCACGCGCAGGTCGGCGAGTAACGGCGTGTCGGCGCGAGCCGTGGTGAGATCCGCCAGGTCGACGGGCAGCGAGAGGATGGCTTCCTTCCAGAGCGGGCCGCGCAGCCGCACCTCGCCGCGCGGGTCGGCCACCATCGATGCGCCGGGGAAGTAACGCCCGCCCTCGCTCGCGGCGAGGTTCGAGAGCGAGACGAAAACGCCGTACGTGCTGGCGATCTCGCGCACGAGCCGCTCCCAGCGTGCCACACTCGCGGGGCCAGGTACGCCGTCATCGCGCGGCCAGGCGCCGCGCGCCGGCGCCGCGGCGGAGAGGAAGATGATCTGCGCGCCGTCGAGCGCCAGCAGTGTACTCGTGATGGGGTGCCACGCGTCCTCGCACACCAGGACGCCGCAGCGTCCCCACCGTGTGTCGAAGGCGCGAACGTGCTGTCCTCGCTCCACGAAGCGCTCCTCGTCGAAGAGACCGTAGGTGGGGAGGAAGTTCTTGCGGTGCACGTGACGGATGATCGGCTCGTCGCCGCCGAGCCGGACGCACATCGCGCTGTTGTACAGGTTGTGCCGCCAGAGCTCGTAGAAGCCGATTACCACCTCCACCTTCGGCGCGTCACTCATGGAGGCCAGGTAGCTGCGGTGCAGGTCGCACGCGAGCGTACCCGCGGTGACGGCGAGCTCGCGCACGCCGCCCTCGAGGAAGTAGCCGGTGGGCGCCGCCTCCGGGAGGTGCACCAGATGGGGTGGCGACGGGAGCGCGGCCAATCTGGCGAGCATATCGCCGATCCTGCCGACGTTTGCGGTGTACTCGCCCTTGGCGGGTGCGAACTGCGCCGTGGCCAACTGGATGATGGGAGGCATGCTGGAAAGTTGGCGCGCAAACGATATGGGAGCAACGTCACGGTCGGGCCCCGACCAGCCGGTTAGCTTTGGTTAGCCGACTGCGTTGCGCGGCCTCGCGCGAACGGCGCCGGGCCTCCAGGAGTTCCCGCCACCATCGGCTACACGCTCGGCACGAACGAAATGGAAAGAATGAACTGTCTGGATAGATCGGAATCCGGTCGCCTGCACGCGTGGGTGTCGGCCGCCGCCGGGCGGCCGCGGCAGTGCGTCGCTCACTCTCCCACGACGGGCGCTGGTCGCATGCGCTTCGCCGCGCGTACGCTCGCCGCGGCCGTCCTCCTCTCCGCTCCATCGCTGTCAGCGCTCCCGGCGCAGAGCGGAGGTGGCAGCAGCGAAGTCTGGCAGATAGTGCAGCCGCCCCAGTCGTCGCTGGTCTACTCCGCCGACGGCTCGCTGATCGGTGAGATCGGGAAGGAATGGCGCACCAGCGTGGCGCTCCGCGCTCTCCCCAAGTACGTGGGCGAGGCATTCGTGGCGGTGGAGGACCAGCGCTTCTACGAGCACGACGGTGTGGATGTGATCGGGATGGCCGCCGCCATCAAGGATGCACTCGGCGGTCACGCGCGCGGAGCGAGCACCATCACGCAGCAGCTCGTCGGGAACATGCACCCCGATGAGATCGATCGCAGCGAGACCGGAATCTCCGGCATCCCGCGCAAGCTGCGCGAGCAGGCCGCCGCGCGCGAGATGGAGAAGCACTACACCAAGGCGCAGATCCTCGAGGCCTACCTCAATCAGATCGACTTCGGCCACGGCTGGTCGGGCGTGGACGCTGCGTCTCGGCACTACTTCGGGAAGCCGGCCACGGAGCTCACCCTCGCCGAGGCGGCCACGCTCGCAGCGCTTCCCAAAGGTCCCGCGATCTGGGACCCGATCCGCCACCCCGATCGGGCGAAGGACCGCCGGAACCTCGTCCTCTCGCTGATGGCCGACCAGGGCTACATCACGAAGAGGCAGGCCGCCGAGGCGTCGCGCGAACCGGTGAAGACGGCGCCCGAGGCGGGGATGCCGGCGGCCGCTCCGTACCTGGTCGATGTGGTGCGACGTCAGGCGGAGGCGGCAGGGATCCCCGTGGGGAATGGCGGCTACCGCATCATCACGACGGTGAACTCCGCGATGCAGATCGCCGCGAAAGACGCGCTGGTCGCGGGACTCCAGCGCGTGGAGGAGCGTCCGGACTATCACCATCCCACCCTCGCGAAGCACCCGAAGGGAAGCGCCGACTACCTGCAGGGGATGGTCGTGGCAATGGACCCGGCCACCGGCAACATCCTCGCGCTGGTGGGCGGACGCAACTACGTGCAGTCGCCCTTCAACCGCGCGGTCAACGCGGTGCGCCAGCCGGGCTCCGCCTTCAAGCCGTTCGTGTACGCGGAAGCGCTGCGCGACAGCATCCCGGCGAACGCGATCGTTCCCGACACCGCGCTCGCGATCCTCATGGACAACGGCGCGATCTACCGGCCGCAGGATGACGACGGCCGGTTCCTCGGTCCGATGACCATGCGCGAGGCGCTCGTCAAGTCGCGCAACTCGGTGGCCGTGCAGCTCGGGTTGCGCACCGGGATCGACTCCGTTGCGCTCCTCGCGCACAGGCTCGGAATTTCCACGCCGATCGCCCCTTATCCGTCGAGCGCGATCGGCGCTAGCGCGGTAAGCCCGCTCGATCTCGTCTCGGCGTACACCGTCTTCGACAACCTCGGCGCCGTGGTCGCGCCCCGCTTCATAGAGCGAATAGAAGATCGCGCGGGGCGTACGGTCTGGACCGCACCGGCCAGCGCTCCGCGCTTCGCGCTCGACCCACGCATAGCGTTCATCGTGCGCGACATGCTGCGCGATGTGGTGACGCGCGGAACTGCCACCAGTGTCCGTCGCTACGTCCCCGAGCGGATCCCCGTGGCCGGGAAGACCGGTACCACGAACGACAACACCGACGCCTGGTTCGTGGGGATGACTCCGGAGGTGGTAGCGGGCGTCTGGGTCGGCCTCGACAAGCCGCAGCCGATCGCGGCCCACGGCGCCGCCGGCGGCGCGCTCGCCGCCCCGATCTGGGGCCAGATGATCGCCGAGTACTACCAGGGTCGCGACGCCGGCTCCTGGGACGATCCCCCCGCCGGTCTGATCACGGCGCAGCTGGACCGCGACACCGGCCAGATCGCCACCCCTTCCACTCCGCCCGACAAGCGCTACACCGAATACTTCCTCGACGGCACCCAGCCGCAGGACCCGTGGTCGATATGGATGTGGGGGCCGTTTGGGGGAGAGTAATCGGAGGGGGAAGGTGTGAGGAGAGAGCAGACAGCAGAAAGCAGAGAGCAGTGAACGGCTCGTAAGGCCGGCGGGGTCAGGTCTTTAATTTC
>DASSNL010000185.1:0-29992 GCA_035688075.1 Gemmatimonadaceae bacterium | reverse complement strand
CGTGTAACGGCTCAGCCCGCTCGAATTTAAAGACCTGACCCCGTCGGTTTACAGAGCGAGACTCAGCTGTGTCTGCATCCCCGCCGTGAACGGGCCCACCACCCGATCCTGATGCGCCGCGGTCACCCGGCCCCTGAACGTGGTCCTCTTCAACGCTCCAGCCATCACCGCCTTCGCGATCGTGGGGCGGTTGCATTTCTGGCTCAGGTGCGCGAGCACCACGTGCTCCAGCCCGGCGTGGGCGCACTCGCTCGCGAGCGATGCCGCGGCATCGTTGCAGAGATGCCCCCTCGGTCCGGCGATCCGCGTCTGCACGATCCTCGGATACGGACCGTCCCTCAGCATCTCCCGGTCGTGGTTCGACTCGAGCACGAGGAGATCGAGCTCGGTCAGCGCGCCCTGCAGCGTGGTGGTGACGTGCCCGATGTCGTAGGCGATTCCCGCCCGCACGCCACTCCGCCGTGCGGTGGCCACGAACGCCACCGGCTCCGCGGCATCGTGCGGTGTCGGGACCGAGCGCAGTGAGACTTCACGCAGCTCCAGCGTGTCGCCGGCGGCGAAGGTGCGTACGCCGCCGGTGCGGAGCTCCCCGTACGAAGCCGCCGTGCCCACGCTCGTGTACAGCTCCCACCCCCACCGCTTCGCGCACGCTCGCGCGCCTCGCACATGATCGGTGTGCTCGTGCGTGATCACCACTGCTTCGATCGACTCGCCCGCCACTCCGATCTCTCCGAGCCGCGCCGCCAGCATGCGCGGCGAGAATCCGGCGTCTATGAGCACTCGCGACCCGGCGCACTCCAGAAGGAGCGCGTTCCCGCGGCTACCACTCCCGAGCATCCAGAGCTTCACGTACGCGCCTCTCTGCTGAGTGCGTGCGCGGCGGCGAGCTGGTTCTTCTCGCGCTCGCCGAGCGTCACTCCGCGCCGCGACATCGCACGCGCGGCGTTCTCCAGAAACTTGTCCAGCCGGTACATCGAGAGATCGTCGCCTTCGCCCCACGAGAAGGGTGGGACGTACTTGGGCGGTATCACCCCGCCGTAGATGTTCGACCCAGCGCCCACCACGCTGCCGGTGGTGAGCCGCGTGCCGATCCCGGTCTTCACGTGATCACCTATGAAGGAGCCGAGCTTGATTTCACCGGTGTCACGCAGTCCGGTGGGCGTCCAGAGCTGCACCGATCCGTACGTGTTCTTCAGGTTACTCGTGATCGTTCCCGCACCGAGGTTCACCCACCGTCCGAGATACGAGTGTCCCACGAAGCCGTCGTGCGACTTGTTGCTGTGACCGAGCACCACGCTGTGGCTGATCTCGCCGTGCACCATACTCCCTTCGCCTATCGAGCAACAGTCCACGCGGCCGCCGAGGATGCTGGATCCGCCGCACACCGCCAGCGGCCCGACGAGCCGGGTGAACGCCCGCACCTTCACATCGCTCCGCAACAGTATGGGGCCCGCGCTCGCGTCGAAGCAAACCATCGGCTCGACCGTGGCGCCACGCTCCACGTAGATGGCGCCATCGCCAGGGAGCACGATCGCCCCGGCGGGGAGCTCGCACTCGAGCGTGGGGGCGGTGCAGCCGATGTCCGCGTGCAGCTGGTCGGCTAGCCCCGTTACGAGCGACCACACTCGCTCGAGCCAAGTCCCCTGCAGCTCGGCGGCGCGCGTACCGGCGGTGGAGAGCGACTCCAGTTTGACCTCGCCGCCACCGAGCTCGGCGAGCGGCGTGTCGCGTCCCAGTCGCACCGCCGCCACGCGGCCGCCGCACGTCCACACGTCGGCGCCCTGCGATTCGCGCGTGCCGAGCTGCAGCACGCAGCGCGTGTTGGCTACGATGGCGCCGGCGCGGAGCACGAACGAGGGAATCGCATCGGTCACCACGGGTGGCGCGCCCAGCTCCTCGAAATCGGCCAGGTGTCCCGCGGCTATCGCTCCATCGGCGATCCGCCCCATGCAGAGCTCCCAGCGCCTACGGATGAGCTCCGTGCCGGCGCGCAGCTCCCCAACGGGACGCGTGAGCGCGAAGGGCTCGAAGCGCCGCGCGGTGGCGTCGTCGTAGAGAAAGAGCGGCGCCGCTGCGCGCTCGGTGCGGGACTCGGCCAGCCTCACCTCAGCTCGCGCACCCGCTCGGGGAGCGCCTCGAGCATCTTCTTGAGGTCCGCCGCCCTCTCCACCGTGGTCACCAGGGTGAGTCCGTTGCGGCTCACCACCACCAGGTCGTTCACACCGTACAGCACGACGCTCTGCCCCTCGGCGTGGACCACGTTGTTCTCTGCCTGCACCGCGTAAACATCGCCGAAGCTCGCATTCCCAGCAGTGTCGAGCTCGCGGACGCGGCGGAGTGCGGCCCACGTGCCCACGTCGTCCCAGCCGAAGTCGCCCGGGATGACGAGCACCCGCTCGCTCCGCTCGAGCACTCCATGGTCCACCGAGATCGGAGTGACGGTGGCGAAGAACTCGTTCATGTCGCCGCGTTCGGCGGCGTCGATCGCGGGAAGGAGCTCCGTGCAGTGCGCGCGCACCTCGTCCATGAAGTCACCCACGCGCCACACGAAGATCCCGGAATTCCAGAGGTACCCTTCGCCCACCATCCGCTCCGCGGTGGCACGGTCGGGCTTCTCGACGAAGCGCGCTACGTTCCGGGCTCCGTCCACCTGTTCGCCGGGCTGGATGTAGCCGAAGCCCGGATCGGGGCGGGAGGGGACGATCCCCACCGTCACGAGACTCTCGTGTCGCTCCGCCGCCTCCGCCGCGAGCGCGAGCGTGGAACGGAAGCCGGCGGGGTCGGCCACCGCCCAGTCGGCGTGCACGCTGATCATGGTCGCGTCGCGTCCCGCGCGCCGGCCGATCTCCACTGCCGCCCATGCGAGCGCGGGCGCCGTACCCGCGGCGCGCGGCTCGGCGATCACATTCTCCTTCGGAAGCCCGGGAATGAGCGAGCGCACCGCATCCGCGAGCACGCCGTTGGTGAGCACGAGCGTCTGCTCCACCGGTACCAGCGGTACGAGACGCTTCACGGCATCGGCGAGGAGCGGCTCGCTCCCCGCCAGCGGCATCAGCTGCTTGGGACGTTCCGGTGTGCTGAGCGGCCAGAAGCGCGAGCCGACTCCGCCGGCGAGGATGACTGCCCAGCGACTCAACTTCCCGGCGCTCCGTTCTCGTCGCTGGAGAGCCCGGCTAGCTGGGCGGTCCGCGCGTAGAGCTTCTTGGGGCTGAATGGCTTGGTGAAGAACTCGTTGGCGCCGAGCTCCATCGCTTCCTGGTGGTGGTGCTCCTGCCCGGCGGCAGTGAGGATCATGCAGGGGATGTCCTTCCAGCGAGTATCGGCGCGCATGTGCGAGAGCACGTCGAGACCGCTCAGGTACGGCATCATGAGGTCGAGCAGGACGACCGAGAGCTCCGGGTCGCGCTCGAGCGCTTCGATGGCCTGGCGTCCATCACCCGCCAGAGTAACCTCGAAGGGACCCTGCTCCAGCTTCATCTTGATGATGCGCCCGATGTGGGGTTCGTCGTCCGCCACGAGCACGTGCACCGGCACAGTGGGCGTGTTGCTCATTCAGAACGCGCCGGCGAGATCGCGAAGTGTATACAAGATCCAGACTCCTGCTTCGGGTGCAGCGAAGCTAGACCTGCACCTCGGTGAAGTCAAGCGAGCACAAACGGTTGCTTGAACTGAGGCGCACCGCGCGATATTCTTCGCTTCCTCCCATAATCCAACAGCCCCGATGTGGTTGGAGCACATGCTCTTGCCGAGAGACGGCTCCATTGCCGCCCGAGGGGTATCATCTCATCAGGATGCTTCACCACACGGTGCGCAGGTATATGACGTCCAGACTCCTCCGCTTCGGGCTCGGCACGATCGCCATCGTCGCGACCGCGGCCTGCAAGGACCCCTTCGAGGTCAAGGCGAGCTCCGAGGTTTTCGAGGACACGCTGGTGGTCTACGGTCTCTCCGCCGTCCCGCCCACGGCGCCCACGGCGCTCAACACATTCGATGGGATCGCCGTCCGAACCGATCCCGCCCAGAACTTCGATGTGGTGTTCGACATCCGCGTGGATCCCGAGACCGGCGACACCACGGCCTACATCCTCCCGCCGCGCGCTGTGGGAGGCTTTTCCACGGCGGGGATCAGGAAGGAAACGCGTTCCTTCGACGAGATCGACCGGGCGCCGACCAACGGCTACAACGACTCCACCGCTGTCCCGATCCAGGCCGGCGACGTGCTGCTGGTCCAGGCGGCGTCGTACGCGTGCCGTGGACAGATCATAAGCGCGCGGCTCTTCATCTACTCCAAGATCGAGATAGACAGCATCAAGGCGAGCCCACCGTTCGACCCGGAGACCAACCCCGGCGGGAGCACGATCTACTTCCGCATGCGTGCCGACCCGAACTGCGGCTTCGTTTCCTTCGCAGACGGCATCCCCGGAGTCTGAACGTGCACGACCTCCGGTTGCTGCGCGACGGGGCCGACACTCTCCGCGAAGGGATGCGGCGGCGCGGCAAGCTCGATACACTCGGCCCGCTCATAGACCGCGCGGAAACTCTGGATCGCGAGCGGCGCGCGCTGCTCACGACCATCGAAGAGAAGAAGGCGGAGCGCAACGCGGCGAGCCAGGAGGTGGCCGCGCTCAAGCGCGCCAAAGAGAACGCCGATGATCTGATCGCGCGAACGCGTGCGCTCGGCGCCGAGATTGGCGAGCTCGAGAAGCGCTACGCCGATGCCTTCGGTGAGCTGGAACGGCTGCAGTACGATCTCCCGAACATCGTCCTTCCCGAAGTCCCCGAGGGCGGGGAGGAGGCGAACGCGGTCGTACGCAGCTGGGGCGAGCCGCGCGCTTCCGAAGGGGTCGGTCCGCACTGGGAGATCGGCGAGCGGCTCGGGATCCTCGATCTTCCGCGCGGTGCCAAGGTCACGGGCTCCGGCTTCGTGGCCTTCCGCGGGCTCGGCGCGCGGCTGGTGAGGGCGCTCATGTCTTTCATGCTCGACCTGCACACGCGCGAGCACGGCTACGAGGAGGTGTGGGTTCCGTTCCTCGTCAACCGGAAGTCCATGACCGGCACCGGGCAGCTCCCCAAGTTCGAGGAGGAGGCCTACGTCGCCACCGACGATCTCTTCCTGATCCCAACGGCCGAGGTTCCGGTGACGAACCTCTATCGCGACGACGTGCTCGACGGCGCCGAGCTCCCGATGGGACTCACGGCGTTCTCGCCCTGCTTTCGCCGCGAGGCGGGCGCGCATGGCAAGGACACGCGTGGGCTGATCCGCGTCCACGAGTTCGACAAGGTAGAGCTGGTGCGCTTCACCACACCCGAGTCCTCGGCCGCCGAGCACGAGCTGCTCACGAACCAGGCGGAGGCGGTGCTGCAGCGGCTCGGGCTCCCTTACCGTGTAGTGCTGCTGGCCGCGGGCGACACCGGGTTCGCCAGCGCCAAGACGTACGACCTCGAGGTGTGGGCGCCGGGAGTGGAGAAGTGGCTCGAGGTGTCGTCGTGCTCCACCTTCACCGACTTCCAGGCGCGCCGGGCCAACATCCGCTACCGGCCCGCGCGGGGGGAGAAGCCGCGCCTGGTGCACACGCTCAACGGTTCCGGGCTGGCGTTCCCGCGCACCATCATCGCCATCCTCGAGCACTACCAGCGTCCCGACGGTACGGTAACGGTTCCCGAAGCTCTGCGGCCGTATCTCGGCGTCGACGTCCTCTCCTGATCACATGCGCCGCGGCGCTCCGGTGGTCATCCTCGGCGCGCTGCTCGCGCTTCTCCTCGCTCTCTACATCGTCTACTCGCAGCGCGTGGTGATGGAGCTGCGCGCCGATGCAGGCCGCTACGGCCAGATGTATGCGCGCGTCTTCGGCGCGCTCGCCGACCCGAGAGAGGAGTCCGGCAACGCCGCTCTGCTCGAGCTCTCGCGGCACATCCGCGAGCTCGGCGTTCCGGTGATAGTCACCGACATGGCGGGGAGTCCCACGGCTGCCGCGAATCTTCCCTTCGAGGCGCCGCTCGACGATCCGCGCGTGCTCGAGTACATCCCGCGGCTCGATCGTCAGAACGCACCGGTGGTGGAGCCGGGGATCGGCACCGTGCACTTCGGCGATAGCAAGCTCATTACATCGCTGCGCGTGATCCCGGTGATCCTCGCGTCGTTGCTCGTGATGATCTTCGGGGCGGGGCTCTACATCCTGCGCGAGCGGGTGCGCACTGATCGCGAGCGGGTGTGGGCGGGGATGGCGCGCGAGTCGGCGCACCAGCTGGCCACGCCGCTCTCCAGTCTCAGCGGCTGGATCGAGCTGCTGGGCGAGCGTACGGGCGACGAAGTCGCCGCCTCGGCGATCAACCACATGGGCGCCGACCTCGAGCGACTGGAGCGCGTTTCACACCGCTTCGAGCGGATCGGTCGCCCGCCGCGGCGCGATCGGCTCGACCTGGGGGATCTCGTGGTGCGCGTGGGCGAGTACTTCCAGGCGCGCGTTCCCACGCTCGCTCACCAGGTCACGATCATGGCTTCGCGCGGGAACGAGCCGGTGATCGTGGAGGGAGATGAGGTGCTTCTCGAGTGGGCGCTCGAGGTGCTCGTGAAGAACGCGCTCGATGCGCTCGCGGGGCGCGGCGGCAAGATGCACATCACCACCCGCCGTCTCGATCCCGACCGGGTGCGCATCCGGGTGGCCGACGATGGGCCCGGGATCCCGCGCGAGCTGCGCAACCGGATCTTCGAGCCGGGGTTCACCACGAAGCAGGCGGGGTGGGGGATCGGGCTCTCGCTCGCCAAGCGCATCGTGGAGGAAAATCACGGCGGCCGGCTCGTTCTCGCGCACTCCGAGAAGGGTGCGACGTTCGACATTATACTTCAGGGATGAATTCGACAGCTGCATCCGGCAAGACATCTACCGACCTGCTCGCCCGCCTCAATCCCGCCCAGCGCGAGGCCGCATCGCACTTCGAGGGCCCCATCCTCGTGCTCGCCGGCGCCGGTTCCGGGAAGACCCGCGTACTCACCACCCGCATAGCGCGCCTCATAGAGGAGCACGGCGTGGACCCGCGCCACATCCTCGCCGTGACCTTCACCAACAAGGCAGCCGGCGAAATGCGCGAGCGCGTCGCGCGCCTTCTCGGCGAGGAGCCGGCGGGGATGTGGGCGGGGACCTTCCACGCGATCGGCGCCCGCATAGTACGTCACGAGGCACGCTACGCCGGGCGGAGCGCGAGCTTCACGATCTACGACGAGGAAGATTCCATCGCCGCCATCAAGCGCGCGATGGAGCGGCTCAACATCTCCACGAAGCAGTATTCGCCCAAGGCGATCCGCGCCGCGATATCGGACGCCAAGAACGCGCTCGTATCGGTGAAGGAGTATACGTCGCTCGCGATGGATCCACTGAGCCGCGCGGCCGCGCAGGTGTACGCGGAGCTCGAGCGCGTGTTGCGCGAGGGGAACGCGGCAGACTTCGACGATCTTCTCGTCCTCCCCGTACGCATCTTCCAGGAGAACCCGGATCGCCTTGCCGTCTATCGCGAGCGCTTCAAGTTCATCCTGGTCGACGAGTATCAGGACACCAACCGCGCGCAGTATCAGCTCGTCAAGCTGCTCGGCGGCGAGCACGGCAACGTGCTGGTGGTGGGGGACGATGACCAGAGCATATACGGATGGAGAGGAGCGGACATCCGCAACATCCTCGATTTCGAGAAGGACTTTCCCGAAGCGAAGGTGGTGCGGCTGGAGGAGAATTACCGCTCCACACCGCAGGTGCTCGATCTCGCCAACGTGGTGATCAGCGCGAACAAGTCGCGTCGGGGGAAGACGCTTCGCGCCACGCGCGAGGCGGGGGAGAAGGTGGTGGTGGTGGCGTGCGCCGACGAGCGCGACGAAGGGGACTTCGTTGCCGAGGAAGTACTCGACCGCCGTCGTCTACCGGGCGGCGCGGCGCTTCGCGACTTCGCGATCCTATACCGTACCAACTCGCAGAGCCGCGCCATGGAAGAGGCGCTGCGCAAGCGCGGCATCCCGTATCGCATCGTGGGCGCGGTCCGCTTCTACGACCGGCGCGAGATCCGCGACCTGATGGCGTACCTCAAGCTGATCGCCAACCCCGCGGACGACGAAGCATTCCGGCGTGCAGTCGCGGTTCCGCGGCGCGGGCTCGGCGACACGACGATCGACCGGCTCGCCGAGGGAGCGCTCGAGGCGGGCGTTCCGCTGCTCGTCGCGGCCACACGCGCCGACCTCCTCGAATCGCTCCGCCCGGCGGCGCGCAACGCGCTCATCGGCTTCGCAACGCTCATCCGCCGCTACCGTGAGCGCGCGGCCAACTCGTCGGTGGACGAGCTCCTGCGCGACCTGGTGGAGGAGATCCACTTCGCCGAGTACCTGAAGCGCGACGGGCCGGACGGCGCCGACCGCATCGAGAACGTGCGCGAGCTCATCACGAGCGCGGCCGAGACCGTGCTGGACGAGGGCGGGGAGCTGGGTCTCACGCCGCTCGACAATTTCCTGCAGCGCGCCTCGCTGGTGACTGGAATCGACAAGCTCGATCCCGACGCCGACGCGGTGACCATGATGACGCTGCACAACGCCAAGGGGCTCGAGTTTCCTGTCGTGTTCATCAGCGGCATGGAGGAGGGGCTCTTTCCGCTCAGCCGCTCGCACGACGACCCCGAGCTGCTGGAAGAGGAGCGGCGACTGTTTTACGTCGGGATAACTCGCGCCGAGCGGCGGCTCTACCTCTCGCACGCGCGGAGCCGGCGGCGCAACGGGGAAGAGATGCATTCCATGCCGTCGAGCTTCCTCCGGCCGATCCCCGATGAGATGCTGGAGCAGCGCGCGACACCCCGCCTGCGCGGCTCGGCATCCATGAGCTGGCTGGGCGGGTCGTTCACCCCGGCGCGTTCCACCTTCTCGAGGCGCTCCGGGACGCCGGTGCGGCGCGAGCAGTCGTGGGACCCGGACGTGGACGCCTCGCAGGACGCGCCCGCCTTCGTCGCGGGTGAGCGGGTGCGGCACCCGCGCTTCGGTGCGGGAACGATCGTTGACGTGAGCGGCACGGGGCGCGATGCCAAGGTCACAGTGGACTTCGACGACGAAGCCGTTGGGCAGAAGCGGCTCGTGATAGCATATGCGGGACTCGAACGGGGGTGGGATTGAATGGCGGTCACACGCGATGATGTGGCGCACGTCGCCGAGCTCGCGCGCATCGCGCTCGATGATGCGCGCGTGAACGATCTCGTGCGGGAGCTGAACGGGATCCTCTTGCACATGGACGAGCTGCGGAAAGTGGACACCGAGGGTGTGGAGCCGACCGCCGGCGTGGGCGACGCCGGTACGCCGCTCCGCCCCGACGAGGGTCCGCAGATCCCACTCGACCGCCCTCGCGAGAAATTCGCTCCAGCGATGCGCGACGGCTTCTTCATCGTTCCGCGCCTCTCCACGCACGAGGACGTGGTGGAGGATGAAGGATGAGCACCGAGCATCCTGCCCGCGACGCGGTGCGCGCGGCCTTCGCGCGCATGGAAGAGGTCAAGGCCGGACGTGATGGCCTGAACTGCGTCCTCTGGAGTGACAGCGGCTGGTCGCTGGACCTCGCGAAGGAGGCCGACGAGCGCTCCAGCGGCGTGCTCGCCGGGGTACCCTTCGCCGTGAAGGACAACATCGCCACGCACCACCTTCCCACCACCTGTGCCTCTCGCATCCTGGAAGGGTACGTGAGCGCGTACGAGGCCACGGTGGTCAAGCGGATGCGCGAGGCGGGCGCGGTGCTCGTGGCGAAGACCAACTGCGACGAGTTCGCGATGGGCTCGTCCACCGAGCACAGCGCGTACGGGCCCGCGCGCAATCCCGTGTGTCCTTCGCGCGTCACCGGCGGATCCTCCGGCGGATCGGCTGCCGTGGTCGCGGCGGGGATCGTTCCCATAGCGCTCGGCTCGGAGACCGGCGGCTCGGTGCGCCAGCCCGCCGCCTTCTGCGGAGTGGTGGGTGTGAAGCCGACCTACGGGCGAGTGAGCCGCTACGGACTCGTGGCGTTCGCGTCGTCGCTCGATCAGGTGGGCGTGTTCGGAGCGACCGTGAACGATGCGGCACTCGGGATGGAAGTCATCGCCGGACGCGATGAGCGCGACTCGACCAGCGCCGACCGCCCGGTGCCGCGGCTTCGCTTCGACGGCTCGCAGCGGCTCGACGGCGTGGTGATCGGCCGCCCGCGCGAATATTTCCCCGACTCTCTCGATCCGCGGATGCGCGAGCGCGTCGACGCCGCGCTCGATGCGCTGCGCGGTCGAGGGGCCGAGGTGAAGGAGATATCGCTCGAGCACACCGACCTCGCGATCCCCGTGTACTACATCATCGCCACCGCCGAAGCGTCGTCGAATCTCGCGCGCTTCGACGGCGTGCGCTACGGCTTCCGCGACAACGGCGACGAAGGCCTGAAGGGGATGTACGAGGCGACGCGCTCGCACGGCTTCGGTCCCGAAGTCACGCGCCGAATCCTCCTCGGCACCTACGTGCTTTCGGCGGGATACTACGACGCGTACTACAAGAAGGCGCAGCAGGTCCGCACGCTCATCACGCGCGACTTCGGCGACGCGTTCGACAACGGGGTGGATGTGATCCTCACTCCCACCACACCCACACCGGCATTCGAGCTGGGCGCCAAGGCGGAGCCGTACGAGATGTACCTCAACGACATCTTCACAGCCACGGCGAACCTCGCCGGCGTGCCCGCGATGTCGGTGCCGGTAGGGACGATAGACGGACTACCCGTGGGCGCTCAGATCATCGCCCGCCACTTCGAGGAAGCGAAGATGTTCCGCGTCGCCTCGGTGCTCGAGCACGCGCTGGGCGCGAACGGAGGTGCATGATGGCCACCCGAGTAAGGGAAGCAGATGCGATCACCGAGCGCTACGAGATGGTGGTGGGCCTCGAGGTCCACGTGCAGCTTCGCACGAAGACGAAGGCGTTCTGCAAGTGCTCCACTACCTTCGGCGCGGCGCCCAACGTGAACACCTGCCCCGTGTGCCTCGCGCTTCCGGGGAGCTTGCCGGTGCTCAACGAGGAGGCCGTGGCGCTCGCCGTGCGTGCGGCGTGCGCGCTCCAGTGCGATATCAATCCCGTCTCGATCTTCGCGCGGAAGAACTACTTCTATCCGGATCTCCCCAAGGGCTACCAGATCTCGCAGTACGACCAGCCGCTCGCCAGCAATGGTCGGATGGTGATCGGGAAGAACGCCGACGGGACGCCGATAACCATCGGCATCACCCGCCTGCACATGGAGGAGGATGCCGGGAAGTCCATCCACGACCGCTTCCCCGGCGCGAGCGCGATCGACCTCAATCGGGCGGGCGTTCCGCTCATCGAGATCGTGAGCGAGCCGGACATGCGCTCATCGGCGGAGGCGGGGGCCTACCTCAGGGTGCTCAAGCAGCTCCTCGAGTACATCGATGTGAGCGACGTGAACATGGAGGAGGGGAGTCTCCGCGTGGATGCCAACGTGAGCGCGCGCGAGCGGGGCGAGACTCGCCTGGGCACCAAGACCGAAGTGAAGAACATGAACTCCTTCTCGGGAGTGGAGCGCGCGCTCGAGGCGGAGTTCGTGCGGCAGTGCACCATCCTCGAGCGTGGCCAGAAGGTGCACCAGCAGACGATGCTCTGGGACGGCGCGCGCGGAGAAGTGCGGCCTGCTCGCTCGAAGGAGGAGAGCCACGATTACCGCTACTTCCCCGAGCCCGACCTGCCGCCGCTCCGCCTCGATCGCGACTGGATCTCGAAGGTGAAGAACTGCCTCCCGGAGCTGCCGCAGGCGCGGCAGGAGCGCTTCGCCGCCGAGTACTCGCTATCCGCGGGCGACATCGAGGTGCTCACCTCGAGCCCCGCGCTCGCCGATTATTTCGAGGGAGTTGCGCGACAGTCCGACGACCCGAAGGCGGCGGCCAACTGGGTGATGGGCGAAGTGCTCGCCGCGGTGAAGACCACTGGCCAGAAGATCGCCCACTTCAGTGTGCGTCCCGCGGATCTCGCGCGGCTGATCGAGCTGGTGCGCGACGGCTTCGTGAGCAACACGGCTGCGAAGAAGATCTTCGTTGCGATGGTGGAAACGGGCGACCCTCCGGCGAAGATCGCCGAACGCGAGGGGCTGGTTCAGGTGCGCGACGCGAGCGAGCTGGAGAAGTGGGTCGATGAAGTTCTCGCCGAGAACCCGGAAGAGGCGAAGCGCCTCCGCGATGGAGAGAAGAAGCTGCTCGGCGTGCTGGTGGGGCAGGTGATGAAGAAGTCGAAGGGGCGCGCCGATCCGCGGCGCGTCAATCAGCTGTTGTCGGAGCGGGCCGGCTCGTAGAGCGGCCTCTCCAGGCGCGCGGCGAAGTCGAGCTTGGAGGCGGGCATCCCGAAATGCCTGAGCGCCTCTCCGGAGAGCCGTGAGGACACGCGGCTCAGCCGCGCCGCGCGCCGCACGTCCTTCGCCAGGCGGAGCGCTTCGTCGCCCGAGGGATCGAGCGAGTAGGGCTCGGAGCGATCCACGCGGCTGAGGAAGTCCATGATGAAATCGTAGCTCCGCTCCATGTAGCGCCCAACCTCGTTCGAGCGCAGGTCCCACCTGCTGTTGACGGCGGCGATCTGGAAGATGCGCTGCCACGACTCGGTGTCGGTCACGTACACCATGCCGCGAAAAATCCGCCGGTTGGTCTGGGTGCTGAAGATCGTGGGGCTGAGGATGCGGTCGAGGTGCTCGTCCTCGGATGCGTGATCGCGCACGAGAACATCACGCGCGCGGTGGCTGAAGGTGGGACCCAGGTGCGTCTCGAAGCGACTCTCCCAGTAGCTGTGGCCGAGCCCCGAGGTACGCGACGCGATGATCAGGTAGCGCGGCACGAAGTAGTTGTGCGCGACGGTGTCCGCGGCCAGGTGCGCCAGGTAGCCGAGCGCGAAGCTGCGGATTCGCTCATCGTTCGCCTTGTCGAGGATCTCGAAGCCCACCGTCCACGAATGGCAGTGACGACCCACCGGCGCGTACTTCTTGGCGATGCTGGTGTCGGCGGCGATCGAGCCGTAGAGGAACTCTACCGGGAAGGCTCGCAGCAGGTCGGCGATCCCGCTCGGAAGAGTGGCGAGAGAGCGGAGCACTGCTTCGCCCAGGAAGATGTGCGTCCCCGGCGTCCAGGCGAGCGCGGACGCGGGGACGAGGCAGACGAGCAGTGCCGCGCCTGCGAGCACGAACAGCGCGCGGCGCCGGGCGGGGGCGCGCAGAACGCGCGCGCCGCCCGCGCACACGCGAGCCACGCTTCTCGAAACTGCCAGGGGCATCGTGGGCTGCAGCGTCGTCAGACGCCGAGCCGCTTCCGCTGGCGGCGGACGGCTTTGCGAAGCCCCTTGAGCTCGCGAGCCACCGCATCGTCTATCGTCTCGCGCGCCGATTCCAGATAGGCGCCGAGCGACTCACCGATGTCCTCGAAGGGAATGTTGTCGATCAATTCGGCGCCGCGCCGGCGCACTCTTCTGGCGCCTTTCGCGCCGTAGCGGCCCGCCTTCACCGCGCCCCGCCCGGCGGCCCGCGCAGCCGTGTACGCCGGGCTGCGTCCTTCGGGGCCGCGCCGTACGAGCAGCGCCATCCCCGCCCCGACCGCTGCCCCCAGCGCCAGCGCGATGAGGAGGTCGTACTCCTCGCGCGCTCTCGCGTCCCTACGGCGCCGGGCGGCGCCTGATCCGCGGCCTCTCCTCGGCGTCACCGCCTCCGTCTCTTCCATCCCTCGCCCACTCGTAGCCATCGTCCGTCTCCTCCGCATCTTCGAGTGTGTCCTCGATCTCGTCGTCGATCTCGTCAGAGTCCAGTATCGTGCCACTCGCTGGAAGATCGCCGGGCTCATCGATGAAGTCTTCCGGCTCGTCCTCGAGCTCATCCAGCTCGTCGAGGAGGTCGATCGTGTCGTAGCGCAGGGAATCCGCGCCGGCCCGGAAGCCGCGGAGCAGCGACGTTCCGGACACCAACGTCTGCTCCACCTCGTCCTGGAAGAGCCGCAGCAGCGCGCCCAGCTCCTTCACCCGCCGCTCGGTGGCGTCGAGCGCCATCTCGAGCCGGTCGTTGGCTCGCCTGAGCGTCCCGCTCACGTCGCCCACGTCGGCGCGCACCGCAGTCGAAATGTAGTCGGCGTTGTCGGCGATGCTCTTCGCGTGACCCATGATCGGATCCAGCTCGCCGGAGATACGGTCTATCACCGACTCCATCTTGCCAGCCACCTTGCGCAGGCCGAGCACGGCCGGAATCAGGACCGCGAGCAGCGCGATCAGGACGAGTCCAATGACGGCGATGGCGATGATGGCGATGACTTCGACCAATCCACCACCTGCAGTCGCCTGCCGCGCCGCATCGGCGCCCGAAGCCGCCTGCAGCAACAACGCACCCACCGGGCCCATGACTGGCATCTAGTGCGTACGCGGGAGCAAGGTTGATACCATCCTCATCATTCGTCCAGCTCCGGAGCGAGTCCCACGACCCGAGAGAGAGGAATGGAGAACACGATTCCCGCGCCCGGTGACTCGAGGTTGCCGCACACCTCGTGGATCAGCGCGATGGCTGGCTCCACCTTGTCATCCTGCACCACACTCAGGACCGTCTGGTTGCTCGGGCGAGAGCGCGCGGTGAGCGAGCGGAGCCCCGCGAAGATCGGCACGTCCTGACTGAGAACGTGTCCCATCCCCTCACTGTTCACTATCGTCGCCCCGGTGATCCCCAGCTCGACGAAGCCTGCGAGGATGTCGTCCACCTGTTCGACGTGATTTATGATGGCGACGAGTAGTTGCATAACCTCTCGGGGTTGAGCGCGGTAGCGTACCCGGGACGCGGTCGAGTGTCAAGCGACAGGCGTCACGTTATCGCTTGACATTCGGTCGGAACGCGGACCATCCTTCGCCCCTCCCCCCGACCATCCAGCACGGTCCAGCCCTCTTCTCGAAACTCGATCTGGAAACATGGCTCCGCTGCAGTTCATCGTGGAAGGCTCGCACCCGCTCTCCGGTTCCATTCGTCCCTCCGGCAACAAGAACGCGGCGCTCCCGATAATCGCGGCCGCGCTCCTCACCGAGCAGCCGGTCACGCTCGAGAACGTGCCGCGCATACGGGACGTCGAAACGCTCGTGGAGCTGGTGCGAACTCTCGGAGTCGAGATCGGATGGACAGCCCGCAATACGCTAGCCATCCGTGCGCGCGAGATCGGAGAGACCACGCTCGACCCGGAGCTCTGTTCGCGAATCCGCGCATCGATCCTCCTCGCTGCACCGCTCCTCGCTCGGCGCGGCGAGGTCACTCTCCCGCCTCCGGGCGGCGATGTCATAGGGCGCAGACGCGTGGACACGCACTTCCTCGCTCTCGAGCAGCTCGGAGCCACGTCGAGCCTCGACTCCGGCTTCCATCTCCGTGCGAAGAAGCTGCGCGGAGCCGACGTCTTTCTCGACGAGCCAAGCGTCACCGCGACCGAGAACGCTCTGATGGCGGCTGCCGCTGCGGAAGGAACGACCATCCTGCGCAACGCGGCGAGCGAGCCGCACGTGCAGGATCTCGCCCGCTTCCTCGTAGCCCTCGGCGCACGCATAGACGGCATTGGCACGAACTGCATGACCATAGAGGGTGCGCGCACTCTCGGGGGGGCGACCCACACCATTGGCCCCGATCACATCGAGGTCGGCTCGTTCATCGGGCTCGCCGCCGTCACCAACGCCGCGCTTCGCATCCGGGATGCGGGCGTCGAGCATCTCCGCTCGGTGCTCATGGGTTTCGAGCGCCTCGGCGTCATCTGCCGCGTCGAGGGCGACGACGTGATCGTAGACGCCAACCAGCCCCGCGACATCCGCAGCGATCTCGGTGGCCACGTCCCGAAGCTCGAAGACCAGCCGTGGCCCGCATTTCCCGCGGACCTCATGTCCATAGCGATAGTCACCGCCACGCAGTGCACGGGGATGATCCTGATGCACGAGAAGATGTTCGAGTCGCGGATGTTCTTCGTGGACAAGCTCATCGCCATGGGCGCCCGCATCGTGCTTTGCGACCCGCACCGTGCGATCGTGGCCGGCCCCTCGCGCCTCCACGGCGCGACGGTAGAGTCGCCTGACATTCGCGCTGGAATGGCGATCCTCCTCGCCGCACTCTGCGCCGACGGTACGAGCACCATCAACAACGTGGGGCAGATCGAGCGCGGCTACGAGCGCATCGACGAGCGCCTGCGCGCCCTGGGCGCGAAGATTACCCGCGTCACCAACGGCCGCGCGTGAGCAGTGGAGCGACTCCCCAGGCAATGAGTGCCACGCAGGAGGGGAGGGGAGCGAAAGAGGCTCAGCCCATCCCCCGCGAAGTTGTCCCCGACCTCGAGGCGCTCGGCCTCCACGCCTTCACCACCACGCGCGCCGCCGGCACCTTCGGCACCGGAGGAAGCGACCCGGTATCCGAGGTGATGGCTCGCTGGAACGCGATCATAAGCGAGCTACGCCCCGTTGCCCCGCGCTTCGCCACCGCTGGTCAGGTGCATGGCAAGCGCGTGATCACGCACACCGGCGGCTGGGAGGGCTGGCTCCGCGTCGCCGCCGCCGATGGCCACCTGACGACCACGCCCGGTACCGCCTTCGCTGTCACGGTTGCGGACTGCGTCCCCGTTTTCATGGCCCATCCCTCGGGCGCGATCGCTCTCCTCCATTCCGGCTGGCGCGGCACCGCCGAGCGCATCACCGAGCGCGCCATAGCGATCTTCCACTCCCTCGGCCGCGCCCCCGCCGACCTCCACCTCCACCTCGGCCCCTCCATCTGCGGCGCCTGCTACGAAGTGAGCCCCGACGTCTTCGCCCGGCTCACCTCCCGCACAGTCACCGCCCCCACCCCCGTAGACCTCCGCTCCCTGATCGCCTCCCACGCCCGCTCCGCCGGAGTTCACCACATCACCATCTCCCCCTTCTGCACCCGCCACGATAACCACCTCTTCTTCTCCCACCGCGCGGGTGATGCGGGGAGGCAGATCGCGGTGCTGGCGAGAGGGTAGGGGGAGAGGAGGGTTCAGGAGGCAGGGTTCAGGGTTCAGGAACTGCCACTGCAGGCTGAAGGGAACGGGAAACAGGTACCGGCTCGTGGGGAGAAAACTCTCTACCCCGAGGCAGTTACCTGTCTCCTGTTTCCTGTTTCCTTACAGTTCCTGAACCCTGAACCCTGCCTCCTGAACCCTCTGAAGTTCCCTTCTCCTTGACTCCCCCTAAATGCAAGTCTAGATTAAGCATCGGTTGCCCCGGGCAGCACTCTTTGGGGCGGAAATGTGGGGATGATGCCCCACATTTTTTGTTATTGTGGCCTGTGATTCAACGTGAAAGAAGCGCTGGAAAAGGTTGTTGTGGCGGAAGTTGAGAAGTTGGGGTACGATCTCGTTGAGCTCCGTGTCGCGGGCTCGAGGTCGCGCCCTACGCTCGACGTCCGGATCGACCGGCGCGACGGCGAGCCGGTGACGGTGGACGATTGCGCTACCGTCTCGCGCGCCATCGAAGCACGACTGGATACGGGCCAAGAGGCTGGCGAACGCTACAGATTGGAGGTTTCCTCTCCGGGGGTGGAGCGGCTGCTCAGGACGGCGGCCGACTGGCGCCGCTTCGCGGGGAGCCGGGCAAACGTGCTGAGCCCCGCGCTCCACGGGCGCGAGGAGGTCGAGATCATCGGTGTCGACGAGAGCGACGGCGGCGCTATTGCCGTGGTTCGCGACGCGCGTGGCGACGAGCAGCGAATCGCGCTGGCCGACGTGAGGGAAGCTCGGCTTGCGTTTCACTGGTAAATCGAAGAGGGACTCGAGATGGTCAGCTCCACCGACATGCTGAGTGCGATCCGCGAGATGACGAACACCAAGCAGCTCGATCGCGCGGAATTGCACGGTCTTCTTCAGGACGGCATCTTCGCCGCCCTGGCCAAGAAGTACGGCCCCACGGTCCAGGCCGAGGTAGAGATCGATGAGGAGCGCGGCGCCATCCGGATCGTCCGTCTCCGCACCGTCGTCGCCGAGGTCACCGATCCCAGCCGCGAGATCTCGCTCGAGGAAGCACGCTTCTACGACGAAGGCTTCGAGGTCGGCGACCAGATGGAGGAGCCGATCGACTTCGCCGATTTCGGCCGCACCGCCGCACAGGCCGCCAAGCAGCGGATCATCCAGCGCGTGAGGGAGCGCGAGCGCACCCGCATCCGCGACGAGTTCGCCGGGCGGGTGGGCGACCTCCTCTCCGGTGAGGTGCAGCAGATCGAGCGCGGCAAGCTGGTGGTCATGCTCAACCGTTTCCGCGAGGCGGAGGCGATCATGCCGTATCGCGAGCAGAACCACCGCGAGCACTTCCACCAGGGCGAACCGATGCGCGCAGTCCTGAAGCGCATCGAGGAGACGCCCAAGGGACCGCGGCTCATACTCAGCCGCGCCGACGGGATGTTCGTCCAGGCGCTGTTCAAGCTGGAGGTGCCGGAGATCCAACAGGGGATCGTCGAGATCCGCGCGGTGGCTCGGGAAGTGGGAAGCCGCACGAAGATCGCGGTTTTCTCGCGCGACGATTCGATAGACCCGGTGGGCGCGTGCGTGGGCCTCAAGGGCTCGCGCGTGCAGGCGGTGGTGAACGAGCTGGGCGGCGAGCGGATCGACATCGTGCCGTGGTCGTCCGACCCGGAGCGCTTCGCGAAGATGGCGCTCGCGCCGGCGCGGGTCGCACGGGTGTTCAGCGATCCGGCTGCGCACACGATCCAGGCGGTGGTAGACGAGGATCAGCTCTCGCTCGCGATCGGCCGCAACGGTCAGAACGTGCGACTCGCCTCGGAGCTCACCGAGTGGAAGATCGATCTCTACTCCAGCCGCGAGTGGCTCGAGCGGGGCGGCGAGACGCCGCTCTTCGCTCCACTACCCGAAGAGGATACCGAGGCGGCGGATGTTCGGCTCTCGGAGATCGGTGGGCTTGGCCCTGCGACGGTCGCGGTGCTAGAGGAGGCGGGATACCGCACTTTCAACGACATCATCGACCTCGAGCGCGAGGACCTCGTGCGACTCCCCGGTATAGCCTCGGAGGAGGCGGACCGGATCATGGCGCTCCTCGATGAGCTGACCACGGACGATGAATCCGGGTCCGACAGCGGCGACGTGGAAGCACGCGGCGTCGCCTCGGAGGTTGGCGCGGGCGATGATCTGGCCGCGTCGGGGCGAGACGAGGGAGACGAAGGCGGGGAAGTGGGTGGCGCGGAGGATGTCCGGGAGACGCCGGCTTAAGTGGACGCGGCGTCCGAGCGCAGGCTACTGGGTTTGCTGGGTCTCGGCGTGAGAGCCAGGACTGCGCTGGTAGGTGTGGAGCAGGTTCGTCACGCGGCGCGGAGGGGGAAGCTCGTGCTCGCCGTGGTGGCGCCGGACGCATCGCAAAACAGTCGTGACAAGGTTATGCCGCTGCTCCGGGCGAAGCGGGTTGGGGTCATCGAAGGCCCCTCCGCCGCAACGCTCGGCGCGGCGGTCGGACGGAAGGCAACAGCGGCGATCGGGATCGTCGACCGCGATCTCGCCCGAGGGATTCGCGAGATCACGGATCAGGGCCCTCGAGCGGCCCAACAGGAGGGTAGGTTTTGATCAAGCTTCGTGTGCACGACCTTGCTGGAGAGTTCGGCGTTTCCAACGATGAACTGATCGGCATGCTGCGCTCCATGGACGTGCCGGTGCGCAGCCATCTCAGCACGCTCACCGACGAGCAGGTCGCACGGCTTCGCGCGCGGTGGGAGCGTGAGAAGCGCGCCCGCCAGGAGAAGCCGGCTGCCACGGCCACGCGCCGGCGTCGTGGAACTGCGACCGCCAAGGCCGCCGCTACGGCGCCCGAGCCGGAGCCGCAGGCTGAGCCGGTGCGCCGTCGCCGCCGTCGTGCCGCCGACATCGCGGCTGCGGAAGCTTCGACCGCCGACTCCGCCGAGAGCGCAGAGCAGGAAGAGGCCGCAGCGCCCGCCCCCGCTCCCGCCGCACCCGCGAAGCCCGCCTCGGCACCGCCGGCGGAGGTCTCCCGCGAGATCGAGCGCTCCGTCGAAGCGCCCGCCAGGCCTGCCGCGCCGAGCCAGCCCGTGACAGCGGAGCCCGCGGCTCCCGCGCCGGAAGCTCCGCGCGCCCCGGCGCCCGCGCGTCCGGCCCGCAAGCCCGAGCAGCGGCCCGAGCCCGAGGGCGAGCCGCAGGTCGAGGCCCGCCCGGAGCCGCGCTCCGAGCCGGTTGCCGAGCCGCGCCCCTCGGCGCCGCAGCCGCCCCGGCCGAGCGCTCCTCCACGCCCGGCTGCTCCCGACTGGCAGCGCCCGCGGCCCGTGGTGCCGGGCGCGCCGCGTCCCAAGCCCGTGTCCGCCGGCGGGCCGCTCCCGCCGCGCCCCGTGGCGTCCGCCGCGCCGGGCGCCGGCACATCCGTGCCCGGTCGCCGCGACGAGAAGCGCGGCGGCAAGCGTAAGAAGGGGAAGCGCGGTACCGTAGACCGCGAGGCGGTGACGGCCAATATCTCGCGCACGATGACCGCCATGCGCGGCGCTCCGTCGCGTCGTGGACCACGCCGCTCCGATGAGCCGTCGTACCGCGAGGAGATGGAGGCGCAGCGCGCGGCCGAGGCCGAGCGCGAGCGCACCACGGTGCACGTGAACGAGTTCATCACCGTGAGCGAGCTGGCGCAGATCCTCAAGATTCCGCCCACGCAGATCGTCGCCTTCGCCTTCAAGAACCTCGGCCTCATGGTAACGATCAACCAGAGGCTCGACTTCGACCAGATCGAGCTGATCGCGGGGGAGTTCAGCTTCCAGGCGGTCCGCGAGGCGGAGTACGCCGCGGTGCCCGCGGAGGTTCAGGAAGACCGGCCCGAAGATCTCGTTTCGCGGCCGCCGGTGGTCACCATCATGGGCCACGTCGACCACGGTAAGACCTCGCTGCTCGACTACATCCGCAACGAGACCGTGGTGGCTGGTGAGTCGGGCGGAATCACGCAGCACATCGGCGCGTACCACGTGACGCTACCCGACGGGCGCGAGATAACCTTCCTCGACACGCCGGGTCACGAGGCGTTCACCGCCATGCGTGCGCGCGGTGCGCAGGCCACCGATATCGTGGTACTGGTGGTGGCGGCCGACGACCAGGTCATGCCGCAGACTGTCGAGGCGATCTCGCACGCCAAGAACGCGGGCGTGCCGATCATCGTGGCGATCAACAAGATCGATCTCCCCTCGGCCGACGTGCAGAAGGTGAAGCAGGATCTCCTGCAGCACGGCGTCGTGCTGGAGGAGTTCGGTGGCAACACGCTCGCCACTCCGATCTCGGCGAAGAAGGGGACCAACGTGTCCGACCTCCTCGACCAGATCCTGCTGCAGGCGGAGATCCTCGATCTCAAGGCAAACCCCGACCGCGCCGGTGTAGGCACGGTGGTGGAAGCGCAGCTCGACCCTGGGAAGGGACCGGTGGCTACCGTGCTGATGCAGAACGGTACGCTACACGTTGGCGACGACTTCATCTGCGGTATGTACTCCGGCCGCGTGCGCGCGATGCTCGACGAGCGCGGCAAGGCGGTCGATGAGGCCGGGCCGGCTATCCCCGTGCAGGTACTCGGTATCGAGGGCGTACCGATGGCAGGCGACCAGTTCCTCGTTGTGGCCGAGGCAACGGAAGCGCGCGACATCGCGCAGCGGCGTCAGCGGCTCGACCGCGAGGCGCGGAGCCGCCGCACCTCTCGCGCTACGGTCTCGCTCGAGGACTTCATGTCCCAGGCGGCGGCCGGCGAGGTGCGCACGCTGCAGCTGCTCATCAAGGCCGACCAGGGTGGTCCCGCAGAGGCGCTTGCCGACGCGCTGGGCCAGCTCTCGAACGCCGAGGTGAAGGTGGACGTCGTGCACCGCGGCGTAGGCGCGATTACGGAGAGCGACATCCTCCTGGCCCGCGCATCGGGCGCGATCATCATCGGCTTCCACGTGCGCCCCGACAACAACGCCCGCGCCGCTGCCGAGCGCGAGGGCGTGGACATTCGACTCTACCGCGTGATCTACGAGGCGGTGGACGATGTGCGCGCGGCGCTCGAGGGGATGCTTCGTCCCGAGCAGCGCGAGGTCACCATCGGAGAGGCCGAGGTGCGCGAGCTCTTCCGCGTCCCGCGCGTCGGCGTGGTCGCCGGCTGCCTGGTTCGAAGCGGGGTGATCAACCGCCAGGGTCAGGTTCGCGTCGTCCGCGATGGCGTCGAGGTTTACCAGGGCACCATCAGCTCGCTCCGCCGTTTCAAGGACGATGTCCGCGAGGTCCGCGAGGGCTTCGAGTGCGGTATCGGGATCGAGAACTTCAACGACATCAAGGTCGGCGACATCATCGAGTGCTACCGGACGGAAGAGGTGGCGCGGACCCTTTAACTGCGGGAAAGCAGAGAGCAGAAAGCAGAAAGCAGTGAACCGCCTCGGGGGTGAAGGCTTTCACGCTACGAGCCCTTCACTGCGTTCTGCTTTCTGCTCTCTGCTTTCTGTCTCACTATGGCATCAACCAATCGCCGCGCCGTCAGAGTTGCGGAGGCGGTGCGTGAAGAGGTGGCGAGCTTCCTCACCGAGGGGGCGAAGGACCCGCGCATCGTCGGCTTCGTGACCGTGACAGGCGTGGACGTCACCAACGATCTGCGGCACGCACGCGTGTACGTGAGCATCATGGGCTCCGACGAGGAGAGGAAGACCACCCTCGAAGGGCTCGAGAGCCTCGCGTCGCACCTGCGCGCGCGCGTGGCGCGCGCGGTCCGTTTGCGTACGGCGCCCGAGCTGGAATTCCGACTCGACAGGACGGTCGAGCGCGCGGCGCGGATCGAGAGTCTCCTCTCGGACCTGCGCCGCGACGAGGAGGGGAAGGAGACGCCGGCCGATGGGGAAGCCACCGATTGACGGCGTGCTGTTGGTGGACAAGCCCTCCGGCCCCACCTCGCACGATGTGGTGTCGGTGGTCCGTCGCTCGCTCGGTATCAGGCGGGTGGGACACGCCGGGACTCTCGACCCCTTCGCTACGGGGCTCCTCGTCGTCCTCGTGGGTCGCGCGACGCGACTCCTCCCATACATCGATGCCGAGCCGAAGGAGTACGAGGCCACAGTGCGCTTCGGAGTAGCCACCGATACCGACGACGTCACCGGAAGTGCGATCGCCGAGGCCGCGCTCCCGTCGCGCGCGGCGGTGGACGCAGCGATCGAGGAGCTCACGGGCGGCATAGTCCAGCAGCCGCCGGCCTTTTCGGCCAAGCAGGTGGGAGGACGCCGATCCTACGCTGCTGCGCGCCGGGGAGAGCTGCTGGAGCTGCAGCCGGTCAAGGTGCGAGTGCACGGCTGGAGCGTGCGAGCATGGCGCGACGATGAAATGGACGCCACCGTTGTTTGCAGCGGCGGCACCTACGTGCGCGCTCTCGCTCGCGATCTCGGAAAGCTGAGCGGAAGCGCCGCGCACCTCGGAGCGCTCCGTCGCGTCCGCAGCGGGCCGTTCACGGTGACCGCGGCGTCTACACTCGACGAAGTGGCAGCCGGTGGCGCCACCCTCCTCCCGCCCATCGAGGCAGTGCGCTCCATGCCGGCGGAGCAGCTGGAAGAAGGCGCGCTCGCTCGCGTCGTGAACGGCCGGCCGGTGGAGGCCACGGTCGCGGGCGAGCGCGCGGCGCTGGTGGATTCTGCCGGCGCGCTCGTGGCCGTGGCCGCGCGCGCGAGCGGCAATGGCGGCACGGATCTCTGGCAGCCGCGTCTGGTGCTACGCGATGCCTCGTAGATCAGCCGGCGCCCCCGACTCGGGGCTCCCACCCGGATCGCCGGGAGCGGTGGTGACCGTGGGCACCTTCGACGGTGTGCACCGCGGCCACCGCGATGTGCTCGCGCGCATAACGGAGCGAGCAACGGAGCTGGGGCTGAGGAGCGTGCTCGTCACCTTCGATCCGCATCCTCTCCAGGTGATCAACCCGGGGGCCGCGCCACCGCTCCTCACGGTGGGCGCCGAGCGACTCGAGATCGTGGCGGAGAGCGGCGTGGACTTCATGGCGATCATGCCCTTCACGCCCACGCTCCAGCGCTACAGTGCGGCGCAGTTCGTGGACGACGTGCTCCTCCGGCGATTCCACGTGCGCCACCTCGTGATCGGTCACGATCACGGCTTCGGCCGCTCGCGCGAGGGCGACGAGGACGTGCTCCGTCGCCTGGGAAGCGAGCGTGGCTTCGATGTGGAGGTCGTCGAAGCGGTAGCCGACGCCGAGGGGCGTCCGGTATCGTCCACCCTCATCCGCCGAGCGGTCGCGGGCGGCGACCTTCGCCGCGCGGCCGATGGGCTCGGGCGGCTCTATTCGGTGTCCGGGCGCGTGATGGAGGGCGACAGGCGCGGTCGCGAGCTCGGCTTCCCCACTCTGAACGTGGAGCTGCCGCCCCCCTCGGCGCACAAGCTCCTCCCGCCGCAGGGAGTCTATGCAGTACGAGTGCAGACTCCATCCGGCCCATTCGGGGGTATGATGAACATGGGTCCGCGCCCCACCTTCGGCGACGCGGCGACGTCGCTCGAGGTGCACCTGTTCGACGCATCGCTCGACCTGTACGGGGCGTACGTGAAGGTGGAATTCGTGTCCCGGTTGCGTGATACGCGCCCCTTCGCCGACGCGAGCGCGCTGGTAGCCCAGCTCGCGATCGACGAGGAGAATGCCCGCTCTGCGTTGACTCGATTGCACTAGCCCGGTAACGTTCAATACTCCGCCAAAAAATCACCCCACCTTTCGCAGCATGGCCAATCTCAGGAACCGCATCATACTGCTCGTGTTGCTCATCGCAGCCTCGATCTTCGCGCTCTGGCCGCGAAGCGTCACGATACGCGAGCGCAACAGCGCGGGAGTCTTTCACGACACCAGCTTCACGCGCGTCCCGCTCAAGCTGGGACTCGACCTGAAGGGTGGGATGCACCTGGCGCTCGAGGTCGACGACTCCAAGCAGGCCGTATCCAACAAGTCCGAGGCCATCGACCGCGCTCTCAAAGTCGTCCGCAACCGCATCGACGAGTTCGGCGTTTCCGAGCCGGTGGTGCAGAAGGTCGGCGACGACCGCATCATCGTGGAGCTCCCCGGCGTGACCGATCCGGAGCGCGCCCGCTCGCTGGTCGAGCGTTCCGCGTTCCTCCAGTTCCAGATCACCGACGAGTCGGGCGCGCTCGACAAGGTCATGCCGCGCATCGACCAGATCATCAAGAACTCGGGGCACGTGGCGAGCGCTTCACCCAAGGCCACGCCGGGCGCCGACACTGGAGACAAGAGCGCGATCACTTCGCTCTTCGCCCCTACCGATAGCGGTGCGAAGAAGGACACCAGCGCCGCGGACAGCGCGAAGGCCGACACCGGACTTCTCGCCGCGACGACCGGCGGAGCGTTCAGCAGCCTGATACAGCCGGGCCAGATGCCGGGCGAGTACTTCGTGGCGAACGAGAACGTCCCGACGGTCGATCAGTATCTGGCGCTCCCCGCGGTGCAGGCGGCGCTGCCGCCGGGCAAGACCATCCACTGGGGGCAGGCCGACGAGGAAGGCGCGGGATTGACGGCGCTGTACGTGGTGGACAGCAGGCCGATCATCACCGGCGAATACATGAAAGATGCTCAGCCGGGTACGGACCCGATCGAAGGGAACATCGTCCAGTTCACCCTTACCACCGAAGGTGGACGGCGCTTCCGGCAGGAGACGTCGCGGCACATCGGCGACTACATGGCGATCGTCCTCGACGACCGCGTGATGGGCCGGCCGCCGGTGATCCAGAGTGCCATCGGCACGCGTGGCCAGATCACGATGCGCGGACAGCCGCTGCAGAAGACGCAGGACCTTGCGCTGGTACTCCGTGCAGGTGCGCTCCCGGTGCCGCTCAAGGTCGTGGAGTCGCGCCAGATCGGTGCGAGCCTCGGGCAGGACTCCATCCGCGACGGTATCAACGCCGGCATCCTGGGCGTGGTGCTGGTTGTGTTCATCATGGTCGGCTACTACCGCTTCTCCGGCGTGCTGGCAGTTTCGGCACTCACGCTCTACGTGCTCTTCACGCTCGCAGTCCTGGCAGGGTTCAACGCGGCGTTGACGCTCCCAGGGATAGCGGGGCTCGTGCTCTCGGTGGGTATGGCGGTGGACGCGAACGTTCTGATATTCGAACGAATACGCGAGGAGTTGGTGCGCGGGAAAACCGTGCGTGCCTCCATCGACGAGGGCTTCAAGCACGCGCTCCCCGCGATCATCGACTCCAACGTTTCCACCATCCTCACCGCACTGGTGTTGTACGAGTTCGGCACCGGTCCCGTACAGGGTTTCGCGATCACGCTCATAGCCGGTATCTGCGCGTCGATGGTGAGTGCGATCTTCGTGGTCCGCACCTTCTACAACATGTGGCTGCAGCGAGCGCATCGCCCACAGACGCTGAGCATCTAAATGTTCCGAATCCTACACGACACCCAGATCGACTTCATCCGGCTCTGGAAGATCACCACCACGGTGACCCTCCTATTCATTATTCCCGGATTGATCCTGCTTGCGTTCTCGAACTATCGCTACAGCATCGAGTTCACCGGCGGAACGCTTATGCAGGTGACCTTCAAGGAGGCGCCCGACGTCGCGAAGGTCCGCTCCACGCTCGATCAGGCGGGGATCGCGAGCGCGGAGATCGCACAGTTCGGTGGTCCCACCGAGTTCGTGATCCGCGCCCAGAACCCGGAGCAGGTGGCCGAGCAGGCGCAGGGGGCGGAGACGGTCAAGCAGAACATCAGCGCGGCGCTCACGAAGAGCTTCGGCGAGAACTCGTTCACCGTCAGCCGCGCGGAGACGGTGGGCCCGAAGGTAGGGAGCGAGCTGCGGCAGAAGGCGGCGCTCGCGATCTTCATCTCGTTCTTCGTGACGCTCGCCTACCTGGCGTATCGCTTCGAATGGCGATTCGGACTGGCGGCCGTGGTGGCGACGTCGCACGACATCATCGCCACCCTGGTGTTCATCAGGTATCTCAACCTCGAGATATCGCTCATCGTGATCGGTGGCGTGCTCACGATGATCGGCTACTCGCTGAACGACACGATCGTCATCTTCGACCGTGCCCGCGAAGATCTGCGGAAGAAGCGAAAGGAATCTCTCAAGGATACGCTGAACCGGGCGGTGAACGAGACGCTCCCGCGCTCGGTCCTCACCCATGCCACCACGGCCGCCACACTCATCGCGCTCGCGTTCCTTGGCGGACCGGTGATCCGGCCCTTCGCGCTCGTCATGATCTTCGGTGTGGTCACGGGTACCTTCAGCTCCATCTACGTGGCGCCGGTGATCCTGCTCTGGATCGAGCGCAAGTGGCCGCGGAAGGCGGGTGAGCGGGGCGTCTCCGGGCACCGTGCCTCGGCACGCGTGAGCGAGGGAAGCTCCTCCCGGAAGGAGCCGTCGGTAGCCGCCACGCGGTGAAGCGCCCGCGGCGATCGGCTCGCGCGATCTCGCGGTACAGGGAGAGATACGCCGGGTGAGCGGCTACATAGACAGCCACACTCACCTGGCGGATCCGGCATTCGACACCGATCGTGAGAACGTGATCGAGCGCGCGCGCGCGGCAGGCGCCGAGGCGCTGGTGTGCATCGGGGAATCCATCGAAGCGGCGGAAAGGGCGCGCGGCATTGCCGCCGCCCTTCCTGCTTTCATCTACTGGACTGCCGGCGTCCATCCACACGACGCCGTGAGCTTCGAGAACGCCAGAGATCTTTCAGCGATCCGCGCGGAGCTGGATGCCGGCGCCGTGGCGGTGGGCGAGTGCGGGCTCGACTACCACTACGACAACTCGCCGCGCGATACTCAGGTCGCCGCCTTCCGCGCGCAACTCGAGCTCGCGGCCGAGCGCGAGGCGCCGGTGGTCGTCCACACGCGCGAAGCCGAGGAAGACACCGCGGCACTGGTGGCCGAGGCCTCGAGCGCGGGCGTACGCGGAGTGCTCCACTGCTACACCGGCTCGGTGCAACTCGCGGGCGTCGCGCTCGACGCCGGCTGGTACGTCTCCTTCAGCGGGATCATCACCTTCCGCAAGTGGAGCGACGACGAGCTGCTCCGCTTCGTCCCCGACGATCGACTCCTGGTGGAGTCGGATGCGCCCTACCTCGCGCCGGTCCCGCACCGGGGGAAGCGCAACGAGCCGTCGTTCGTGCCGCGGACCATCGAGCGTCTGGCGCTCGCGCGCGAGGCATCGCCCGAGTCCATCGCCACGATCACCGCTGCGAACGCCCGCACCCTCTTCCGACTTCCGCACCGGAGTGCGCAGCCACCCACCTAGCGACGGGGCGAGCACGCTTCGTAAAATTGCCGCCAACCCATGCCATCTGTGAGGATCCGTTGACCACCGTTCCATCCGACATCGAGATCGCCCAACGGGCGTGCATGCGACCGATCGCGGACGTCGCCGCGGAGCTCGGCCTCTCACCCGATGAGATAGATCCGTACGGCAAGTACAAGGCGAAAATCGATCTCGAAGTGGCCCACCGTCCGCCGCGCGGACGCCTGGTGCTCGTGACCGGCATCAACCCGACAGCGGCGGGCGAAGGGAAAAGCACGACCCTGGTGGGCGTGACGCAGGCGCTCCAGCGTATGGGTAAGAGTGCGGTGATGTGCATGCGCGAGCCGAGCCTCGGCCCGGTCTTCGGGATGAAGGGTGGCGCCGCCGGCGGCGGCTTCGCGCAGGTCGTCCCGATGGAAGACATCAACCTCCACTTCACTGGTGACTTCCACGCCATCGCGAGCGCACACGCGCTGCTCGCAGCGCTGCTCGACAACCACCTCGCCCAGGGGAACTCGCTCGGTCTGGACGTGCGACGCATCACGTGGCCGCGCGCGATAGACATGAACGACCGCGTGCTGCGCGATGTCGTGATAGGTCTGGGCGGAGTAGGGAATGGCGTCCCGCGGCAGGACCGCTGGGTGATCGTTCCCGCGAGCGAAGTGATGGCCATCGTGGCGCTGGCCACGAGCAGGGAGGACCTGGAGGAACGGCTCGGCCGCATCATCGTGGGTTCCACCGCGGGCGCGCACCGCAAACCAGTGTACGCGCGCGACCTCAGGACGGAGGGCGCCATGGCGCTGCTCCTCAAGGACGCGCTCCGTCCCAATCTGGTACAGACGCTCGAGGGCGGGCCGGCGCTAGTGCACGCGGGTCCCTTCGGAAACATCGCCCACGGCTGCAACAGCGTCATGGCAACCAAGACGGGCCTCGCGCTCGCCGACATCGTGCTCACCGAGGCCGGCTTCGGCTCCGATCTTGGCGCGGAAAAGTTCTTCGACATCAAGTGCCGCATGGCGGGGCTGAACCCCGAAGTGGCGGTACTCGTCGCGACCGTGCGCGCGCTCAAGCTCAACGGCGGCGCCAACAAGAAGGAGCTGGACAGGGAGGATCTCGGTGCGCTCGAGCGAGGCCTCCCCAACCTGCAGGCGCACATCGAGAACGTGCGCCAGTTCGGCGTCCCGGTGATCGTGGCCATCAACCACTTCACCTCCGACACGGCGGCCGAGCAGAAGATGGTGGCCGACTTCGCGGCAGCGCAGGGCGTGCCGGTGGCGCCGTGCGACGTATGGGCGCACGGCGGCGAAGGTGGTATTCAGCTCGCCGAGGAGATCCTCGCCGCGCTCGATCGCGGCGGCGCCGAATTCCATCCGCTCTATGATGTGAAGCTCCCGATTCGCGACAAGATCGACACCATCGTGCGGCGCGTCTACGGCGGCGCGGGCGCAGACTACTCCGCGAAGGCGGATCGCACCATCGACTATCTCGAGTCGATCGGCATGGGCCAAACGCCCATCTGCATGGCGAAAACCCAGTACTCCTTCACCGATGACCCCACTCGCCTCGGCCGCCCCCGCGATTTTCGCATAACGATCAACGAGGTCCACCCCTCCTCCGGCGCCGGCTTCGTGGTCGCCCAGGCCGGCGACATCATGACGATGCCCGGACTCCCCAAAGTCCCCGCCGCCGAGTCGATGTCGATTGCCCCCGACGGAAGCATCACCGGCCTGTCGTGAGG
>DASSNL010000183.1:0-2148 GCA_035688075.1 Gemmatimonadaceae bacterium | reverse complement strand
GGCGTTAGGCGGCAGACCATGCGTCTCGCATCCTTCATCGCCTTCACCGTCGCGGCTGTGTCCGTCGCTATTCCGGACATCGCCGCGCCCCAGCGTAACCGCCGCGCTCAGAGCCTCCCCGATCAAGTCCCTCCCGCTGTGAGTGAAGCACTCGAGGACTCGGCGAGGGCCGTCCATCGCACCGCCTCGGTGGTACTCGAGTTCACGATCGCGGCTGACGGCACGACGAAGGATATCGTCGTAGTGGAGTCTTCGGACTCGGCGTTCGACGGTGTGGCCATCGAATCGTTAGCTAAATGGCGGTACAAGCCAAGGATCGAGAACGGCCAGCCCGTCGAGCGACGTGGCGTCAAAACCAAGATTACCTTCGTACTCGAAGAGTAGAGCAGCCGCGAGATGTGTAGGAACATGCTGTGCCAGCCGCCTAACAAGCACCCATTAACCAGCCCCGTGCAAGAGCGCGATCGAGACCGTCGGCGCAATGAAGGCCGGAGTTAATCGCAACCGATTCCGTTCGCGCTCCGTATCTCTCTTTCAATCGGGCTGCATCGTCGAAGGCACGATGCGCACCATGCACCCATCGGGATCAAAGTCAGCGACGCGGCGTTCGCGAGCGAGCGCCAATGTCGACAGCTCCTGGCTCCGCAGAGCCCCAGAAAGTTCTCGGTACTCGCCGCCGCTCAAGAAGAGGATCACAGTCGTCACGGGCTTGCTCGAGGAGGTCGAGCCTCCCAGCTCGAAGAGGAGTCGGCGACGAGGCGCATCGGGAAAGCGGTTGCGTAGAGACCCGGCCCGGCGAGCAATCAGTGGGCGTGGTTTGGCCATGCTTGTTACGGCTCTCTCCGGGCCGGGCGATCACTCATGCGGCGAAGAGCCGCTCGCGCTCAAACGGCACCTCCTCGCGCAACATGTGATAGCAGGCGCGCGCGAGCTTGTGCGCGAGCGCCTTTTTCGCCAGCATCATGTGGCGCTGGCGCCGTTTACGTTCGTAGAAGCGCTTCGCCTCGGGCAGGTAGCGCAGCGCGAACTGCGCGGCTTCCATGAACGCCCAGGCGAGATAGGGATTGCCGTTTTTCCGGTTGCCCTCGCCCTTCTTTTTGTCGTTGCTGGTCCTTTTGCTGTCGACCAAGCGGCAGTAGGAGGCGAAGTCCCCGGCGCTTCTGAAACGGCCGATGTCGCCGATCTCCAGCGCGATCACCAGCGCCAGCACGGGGCCGATGCCGACCACGGTATTGAGTAATCGATACATCGGCGTGGGCTTCACCTGCGAGAGCAGCGTGCGCTCGAGCTCGTCGATTTGCTCTCCCAGCGTGTCGATCACGGCACGCGTCGCTGCCACGCTCATCGTGACGTAACGATCGGCGAGTGCCGGCCACTGGATCGACGGCCGCTCGCCGCGGATCGTGCCGGCGTCGAGTCGCACCGCGCTCGAGCGCCAAATCTGGTTCTGCACCGAGACAATGTGGGAGCTGCGGTGTTGAACGAGCCGCATGCGCTGGCGCGCAAGATCGCGGATGCCGCGCTGCTCCTTCGGATAAATGTAGCCGCTCGGCAGAATGCCGAGTCGCATCAGGTGCGCGAGCCAAAACGCATCGTGCCAGTCGTCGCTGTGCTTCAAGCCGCTGTATTGCTGCACGGCGGTGGTATTCACCAGTCGCACTGCAAAGCCTGCGTCCATCAAGCCATCGACGAGCCAATACCAGTTGAACGTCGATTCGACGGCGACGCCGACGAGCTCGCTGCGGAAGCCTTCGAGCACGCCGATGGTGCTCGCCAGCTCGTTGGGATGGCGTTTCTCGTAGAGGCGGCGGTCGGCCTCGTCGATCACGGTCACCACATGATTGTTGGAATGCAAATCGATCCCGCAGTACAGTCCCATGGCCAGCTCCTCCTCTTTCGTGGTTGAAAGCACCGCGAGCTTAGCGGCTCGCGGGTGGAGGGGCTGGTTAGAGGATTATCAGTTGGAGCGGACGGTGATACGTCGGTGCGTGCGCGCCGCATGTGCGCCATTTCATTATGCACACGCGGCGCGCTGGACAGCGCGGCGCGCCGCCGCTCAATTGCGGCGTTAGCCGCACATTCGAGTACGGTGCCATGGATTACGATCCCGATCTAATCGACGATGCAGTGCTAGCGCTGGCATACCTG
>DASSNL010000175.1:0-7117 GCA_035688075.1 Gemmatimonadaceae bacterium | reverse complement strand
ATGGCTTCACCATGGTTGAGCCCGCTCGAAATTACAGCGGTTCCGGCTCGGATTGATAGAGATGCGGTGGGTTCGGCCGATGCCAGGGCCTCTCGGGCGCATCCCAGCTATGACCTGGCTATCAACTCGCGCCGGAACCGCTCTAAAGACCTGACCCCGTCGGCTTACCGCTTCGCGAGGAGATCGATCGTGACGGCCGCGATCTGCGCCTCGTTCACCGCTCCAGCTATTCCCCCCGGGCCGCTGTAGCGCGCGTTCGCCGAGAGCGCGCTCATGTTGAAGAAGTCGGACAGCTCGAGCGTATACGTCCCGGGATCGAGCCGCATGTACGCGCGCGTCGAAGGTCGAATCGGGTGCTTTCCGTCGATCGGCCTTATGTGAGGCATCTGCAGAACGGTCTGGCGTTGCGTCCCCGCGGAGTCGGTGACCGTCAACCTCTTCACCGCGTTCGTCACGCCGGTGTTGAGCGCGTAGACGTGGTTGTCGTACTCCGCCGCGATCGCGTAGTCGCCAGCGGTCGCGATGGTGATGTTCGCGATCGTCAGGCGCTGGCCTATGCCGACCCGCCTCGTCGGAACGGCTACGCTGTCGCCCGCCGCGAGGAGCGGCACGCCGGACATGCGCGGATCGTTCGCACCGATGGTCTGCGCCTCGGTTCCCCTCAGGCACGCTGGTGCCGAGGGTTGAGATGCGAGGCGAGTGACGGGGTACACCGCGACCACGGAATAGCATACTGTAACCGCCACGGCAGCTGGATCGGGGTCGCTCCACTCGCGCGCCGTTATGCCCTGCGCAACACGACGGCCGTCGCGGTAGATCCGGAAGCGGAGCCCCTCCGCGATCTGGGGCGTGGTGATGACCAGCGAGATACGCCCGGCGGTGTGCTCCACGCTTACGGCTGGCGTCGCGGGCATGAAGACGCGTGGATCGTCGTAGCTGAGCGCCGGAACCGTCGGCACCGTGGTGACGGAGTCGTGTGCCGCGCGCGCGGACCCGAATCGGATCTCCACCACGTTCCCGCTCCGGCGCAGCGCGTCGCCGGTGATGGGCGACGTGAGCGGCTTCCCATTCAGCCGAACTTCGCGCACGTCATACACGCGCCCCGCCGAAGCTCTCTCGGGAAGCATCAGCACGATCTCCACCGGCTTCCCCCGGTACATGAGGCCACCGAGGCGTGCCTTCGTCGCCGCACCGAACAGCTCACGGGTACGTGAAGTGAGAAACGGCGCGATGTGAACGCCATCCGCCTCCGGCCGCCAACCGAAAACCTCCTCCGTGACCGCACCGAAGTAGGCGGCGATCGACCAGAGTTGGCGGCGGGAGTTGATCGCCGGCCCATCGTCGAACTGCGAGCGGCCGGTGAGCCACTCCAGATTTTCCATGTTGGAGAGGTGAAGCGCGGCGCCGCGCATCAGCGACTCCAGCGCCCGGTCCGCCGCCGACACGTGGCCCGTACGCGCGGCCGCGCGCAGCGCGTAGGCAGTCACGAATGGCCATATCGCTCGATTGTGATACACGTACATCCCCGGCGCCTCGGGCCACACTACGGGTGGACCGAAAGGTGCGAATGGATAGTGCGAGAGGATGCTCCGCGCCTTCGCTCCATCCGCGACGCCCGACAGGATGGCAAGTGCGTTGCCGAGCAGGTCGTACTTCTCGATTGGTGCCGGGTGACGGTCCGCCGTCGTGAACGTAGCGTACATCCCGGCATCGGGCATCCAGAAAGTCCGGTCGATCGCCGGGGCGAGCGAGTCGGCCCACGCCGTGTAGCGAGCCGAGACCCGCGATTCCCCCAGCTCGCCGGCCAGGCGAGCCGCGAGGCGCAGCGCGCGGAGCTCGAGGACGTTAGTGGAGAGCGCCTTCGACTGCGCCATCGCCGGCAGATCGTCGACGATCCACGGCGCGTACGTCTGCTCACGCCAGTCGAGGAAGCTCTGCTCTCCCCCGTAGAGCCCCACGCGCTCGTCGTACGCGGCGACGCGGTCGGCCTCCAGCGTACCACGAAGTGCGTGGTACGTGCGGAGCGCGAAGCTGTCGCGCGCGGCGCCGCTCAGGTTGGCCAGCGTGCGCTCGGCGCCGAGCGCCCATGCAACTCTATCGGTACTCACCGGCCAGCTGCCGCCGGAACCGGTGTCCTGGATGATCTGCTCGGAGCTGTCAGGGATTTCCGCGGGAATCGGAACACCGGGGCGGAAGCCGCTCGTCTTGAAGAGGAGCCCCGCTACGGCACGCTCGGGATCGAGGCCCCCCAGCCCCAGGTCGAGCGCGTACGAGAGATCCCGCGTCCACACGTAGTGCCACTTCTCACCGGTCTCGAAGCAGTGGCAGGGGATCGGACGACCCTCGTCATACGCGTCGTCGCGGATCTCGCTCACACTGGCGAGACGGGCGTCGTCGATCGCCATGGCGAAGAGCGCGTCGAAGAGCGCGTTCCCACTCGCGACGAACGGCGCCCCGGCGCGCTCCTGGATCGTACGCCGCTGGGGGTCTCCGTCGCGCTGCGGCGCCGTGGTGCTCAGCTCGAAGCGCCGCGTGCCCGGCTGGTTGCCGGTGACGCTGACCTCCACGCGCTGCGGCTCACCGGCCGAATCAGCGGCGTACGGTGGATAGCTCACACTCGCCATCGCTGAACCATGCTGCGCGGCCGCAGGTACGGCTACCATCAGCGGAACGCTCGCCAGAAGAAGCCGAGCGCGCCGGGAGCGAAGGCGTATGGAAGGACTAGGCATTCGTAGCGGCGGCCGTCAGGAGATCCAGTCCGAGAGCCCATCGCGGAAGCCGCGGAGCGCGCGCGCGATGTGATTCTCCACGGTCCGTTCCGACACGCCCATCACCGCCGCGATCTCGGCGTAGCTCAGTCCATCGCGACGGTGGAGCAGATACGCTTCGCGACTGCGTTCCGGGAGCTTCCGGATGATGCGCTCCACCGCGGCGGCCAGCTCCTTCGCACCTATCAGCTCCTCCGGAGTATCGGGCGCCGCTCCGTGGCCCGGGCTGCGCTGCTCGAGCGTCATCCGCGTGCGCGTCCGACTCACCACGTTCCGATGCCTGAGAAGCTTGAGAACCCGGTTGCGCGCCGCGGTGAAGAGATATGCCCTGAGGCTATCGCACCCCCTGCACGAATCCTTGTGCTTCCAGATCGCCACGAAGACATCCTGCACGGCGTCGCGAGCCATGTCGGGCGACTGGAGGCGGCCTTCGGCATAGAGGCAGAGCTGCTCGTAGTACCGTCGGAAGATCGCCTCGAACGCCTCGACGTCGCCCGCACGACTCCGCGCGACCCATGCGTGCTCGATGTCCGTCGAGATCCCGGACGCCGATACGCCGATCGCACGGACGTCATGGTCCGTCGATGGAGCAGGTGGACGACGACTTTCCCGAGAAGGTCTCACAGCGGGGAGACGGCGCGATCGCTTGGTGGACGGCACGGTGCGCGACTGCCTGGCGGGCGCGGTCGCATGCCGCTCCGGAACGGTGTTCGGAAGCTGTGCGCCCGTCCAATGTACTCCGCTGTTCGACCACACGATAGAAGCTCCTTCGGCTATTGCCGCTCGATCGTGATCGTCTCGTATAGCTGGTTCAGCGTGATCGTGTAAGTTCCCGGATCGGCGAGGAGCCACTTGTTGTCGGGCTGGCCGCCGGGGACGAATCGAACGTACGTGCTGGAGATATCAGGGTGGTTGACGCCAGGCATGAAGTAGTCGGTACCCCAGTCGCCGGTGGCCACGGGGAACTTGAATTCACCGGCCTTCAGCGTCCCCGTGTACGTGAAGACGTACGGATCGCCGGGGTCCGCCTGCATCTCGTTCGGGGCGTCGATGTTCCACCCGTTCGGCGTGGCGTCGCCAACGATCCAGAGCTTCGTGTACGGCGTGAACTTCTTGATCGAGATCTTCATCGAGCGAAGATCGAGCGTGATCTTGTAGGCGCCCGCCTCGGCGATGTACCACTTGTTGTCCGGATCTCCTGCCGACAGCTGAACGTCGGTCGCGGTCAGGTCGGGATGGTTCGTGGTCGGGCGGTAGAAGGGCGCGTTGAAGTCCTTGGCCGTGGCGATTTTGAAATCCCCGACGTTCAGTACCTCGTTGTAGTCGAAGACGAACGGATCGCTCGGGTCCTGACGCATCTCGGCGGCGAGGTCCAGACTCCACCCGTTCGGCGTAGCGTCACCGATCACCCAGAGCTGGCTGTACGGCGGGCCGGGCTGCTTCACCAGCGAGATCGTGCCTTCGATGAGGTTCACGGTGATGTGGTAGGGACCGGGCTCCGTCACCGTGAACGGGTCGTCCGGCTCCGAGTCCGCGCTCCGGTAGACGAGCAGAGTGTCTGCCGCCCCGCGGTTGTACGAGGGAAGAAACTGGCCGAGCGTCGTGATGAACTTGAACTCGCCGGCGGCGAGGTTCCCCTCCCACGAGAAGATGAACGGGACATCCGCATCGGGGGTGAGAGGCGTCGCCGCATCGGCGCTCCACCCGTTCGGCGCGGAGCTGCCGATCAGATAGAGCGTGGTGCTGACCGGCTCGTACGGTGTCACATCGAACGACACGGAGTTGGAGTAGTCGGGCGGTACATCCTGCGCGGCGGTCGTGGACTTCAGACGCACGCGCACCGACGCCTTCGCCCCGGCAGCGTCCCCGAGCTGCTCCGTCACGAAGGAGTTGAGCTCCGCTACCGTGTACGCCTTCGAGTACATCCCACGGCCCAGCGGGACGACGATGGGCGATTCGAACGTGCCGCCAGTGGTGTCGAACTCCAGGGCGTAGTCGATCGCGGTATTGGTACCGTGGTTGCTCCCCGGCGACCAGCTCAGCACGACCGCGGTGTTGGCGAAGTCGATCTGCTGGAGCTCGACGCTCGTGTCCGAGGCGGAGAGCGCCGGCACGCGCGACATGCTCGCGCGATCCGGGCCCTGCACGTTGTCGGCGCTGCAGGCGACGAGCGCCGCCGGCAGGAGCAGGGCGCACAGCAGTGCCGGGAAGTGACTGCTTACGCGTTGCATGGTATGCATCCTCGCGTGTCGGTTGTGCACTGAGCGAAGCTGGATGGTCGGGCGCGGGAAGCGGCTGACATGGGCTGGCATGGGCTAGCGGTACTCCACCACGACCATCGACCAGTACTCGAGAGAGGGCAGCGTGAACGAGAGCTCGCCGTCCGTCTGGGTGAACTCGAGCTGCCGGGATGCGCCGAGGTCCCGATCCGGTGTGGCATACCAGACGCGCGCTACCTCGCGGTCGGTCGCGAGCCGCAGAGGGATCCCGGTTCGCTCCTGCGGATACGCCTGCGTTCCCGAGTTGTCGCGCCAGCTCATGGTGGTGGCGTCGGTGAAGTTCAGCAGATGAAGGATCTGCCGATTCTCGATCGACTTCCCCACTACGGCGATGCGGCCCTGCTGCGGCGGCCACGCTCCGAGCGGTAGCGTGCTCGACGTGGTGAGCTGCGGAGTGTCGAACGTGCCTCCGTCGCGAAGGAGGTTCTCGTACGCGACGAGGAAGTCGTAGTACGGGACCAGCGCATCGCGCAGGTCCGCCTTCATGGCGAGGTTGTCGTTGGGGAAGTACTCCTTCCCCAGCATGTGTTCTCCCAACTCGAGGTGCGCGCCGCCGAAAGCGAATATCACGGCGTCGGCAAGGAGCACCGAAGGCGTGTTGAACATGCCGGGCCGGTCGGCCAGCCCGTAGTTCACGTACGCGGTGAGGACGCTGTTCTTCGTGCCGTTGGCCAGCGCCTCGTTCTCGCGGATCACCTTCGCGAGGTCGGCGTAGCCCTCGTTCGGCTGCCACACCTCCGAATACAGGAACGCGCTCGGCGCCTGCGCGATCCCCGGCTGCCCGTACTGGTTCACGGCGTTCATCACCGCGAACTTGTCGGGCCGAGCGTCGTGCATCGCCGTGATGAACCCGCCGAACCTGGACGCCAGATCGAGAGACGAGCCGTCGTAGGTGTAGCGTACGCCGCGCTCCCCTACCTGATCCATGTGGAAGCCGTCGAAGTCGAGCAGGTCGTAGACCCGCTCGGCGTCCTTCTGCATGTAGCTCTGCCACCCGGGATTGCCGGGGTCGAGCAGGTAGATATCGCTCACGAACGGGGGCGGAAGCGAGAGCTTGTCCCGATTCTCGTGGTGCTGATCGGTGAAGCTGTACCACTCTTCCTGGACGCCGTCCGCTGCTGCGTTCTCGAGGGCGCCGTAGACGAGGTTGTAGAACATCGCGCGCATGTTCCGCGCATGCGCCGCCTCGATGTAGCCGGAGACGGTAGCGAGATGCACCTCGGTGCCGGAGATCTCCGTCCAGGTCGCGGGCGGCGCCCCGGTGCCGGGGATCATCTTGTGGTGCGCGTGGTGCCAGTCGTAGAACTGAAGACCGTTGATGTGATGCCGATTCAGGTTGTCGATCACGGCATCTATCTGTTCCGCCGTCATCGCCGGATATCGCGACAGGAAGCCGTAGCGCGGGAAGCGCGTCCAGCTCGACGAGACGTCGACACCCACGGTCGCCAGCGTGCTGTCTTCCCCTTCCGCCGACGTGTACAGCTCCGCCATGTACCCGCGGAAATCGGTGGACGGCGGCTGCCAGTTCCAGGTCGGCCCGCTGAGCGGCACGTCGGCGAGCACCGAATCCAGGTGCTCGTAGCGCACCCGCGCTCCGTCGGGGATGCTCCCCTCGAGCGTGAAGCTGACCGGTTCGCCCGGCGCGTACGCCGCCTTGTCCGTGGAGAGAGCGAATGCCTCCGACGTGGGCCGCCCTTCACGCAGCGCCACCGGGCCGCTGTTGCCGCAGCTCCCAGCGAGCAGCGACATCTGCAGCAGAGCAAGGAGTCGAATCACGTCGCTCATCCGGCTCCCGGTGAACTACGGTGAGTCGAGTGCTCCGCCCGTGACGGATCTGCGGCTCCACTCGGCATCCGCTCAGTAACCGGGGTTCTGGGTCAGATTCGGGTTGGCGTCGATCTCCAGCTGCGGGATCGGTAGCAGGAGCCGGTTGGCGTTCGCGTTCGCCTTCCCGATGGAATGCAGAAAGTCGAGGCCGTACTGCCCTCCATCGATGCGTATCAGGTCGAACCAGCGCTTCCCCTCGAACGCGAGCTCCATGCGCCGCTCGTGCAGCACGGCGTTCCTGAA
>DASSNL010000155.1:0-2650 GCA_035688075.1 Gemmatimonadaceae bacterium | reverse complement strand
ATTGATGCGGCCGCTACGCCGGCCGCATCAATTCACGGTTTCAGACCTGGCCCCGCCTGTTGCATCACGCAACTATAGTAGATATATTGAGATGCGACCTACCGCACACGGTGTGCGGACACGTTCCGAGCAATTTGTCAGGGGCCTGCACTTCGCAACGGCCTCTTTTTTTGTGTCTGCTCGGGTCGCACATGGCGATCACGAAAGTTTCGTGTGAGCCGTGGGAACGAGCCCCGTCGTGAGGGCGATGATCACGAAGAACACTGTAGTCGGTACGTACGGCATGACCGGACCCCGACCACACAAGAAAACCAGGAGTCTGGAAATGCGTACCACCGGTACAGTCAAGTGGTTCAACGACGCCAAGGGCTTTGGCTTCATCACGCCAGAGAACGGGCAGAAGGACTGCTTCGTCCATCACTCGGCCATCCAGGGCAGTGGCTTCAAGTCGCTCTCCGAGGGTGATCGCGTGGAGTTCGAGATCGTCCAGGGCCAGAAGGGCCCGGCCGCGGAGAACGTCACCAAGCTTTGATGGCCGAAGACGCCTCAGGGCGTCGAGGTGATTGAGTGAACGGCCGGCTCGACCCTTCGTCGAGCCGGCCGTACACGTTTGCTCGGTCGTTCGCCGCATGGAACGAAACGTTCCAATCAATTTCGCGCCCCCGCGGGGGCAACCTTCTTCAACCAGGAACAGGAGTGAAGCAACTATGGTGGAAGTCCAGATCGCAGAGGGTGATCGGCTGGACCGGGCGCTCAAGGTCTTCAAGCGGAAGATGCAGCGTTCGGGGATTCTGAAGGAGCTTCGTCGCAAGCGGCATTACGTGAAGCCGAGTGAGGCTCGCGCGCTGAAAGCTGCCGCCGCGCGCCGGCGCCGCCGCACCGCTGCGCGCCGCTCGCACACCATTTGACCCAGGGAAGGAGTGGCGCACATCCGACATTTCCCGGTCGGTTCTGGTGATGCACTGCTGCAACGCAACAAGTTGCAATGATGTAAGTTAGTAAAAGACAACGGTTTGAGCTGACAGACAGGCGCGTTGCATCGGGCGCGCGGATTGCAAGGTCCGCCATGCCGTTCTCTCCGGCGGCAGGGCGCGGGTTGGCAGGTCGCCGGGTGGCTGGTGCTGTGTTCTAGCGCGACGCCGCGCAACGGTCAACGATGGCCGCGTCAGCATTGGAGCCGAGGTCTGTCCTTTGGGAGTAGTACCTGCGCCGTTAGTATTTTTCTGGACGCTGGTGGGCGCCGCCGTCGGCGCTCTGGTTGCCGCCCTTGTCGCGCGCAACCAGTTCGTCGGCGCGCGTCGCGAGCACCGGACGCAGCTCAGACGCCGAGATCTCGCGCTCGAGCGGCTGAAAAAGGAGCTGGAGGAAGATCGTTCCGACTACCGCCAGCGTTCCGAAGACTATCTCCGTGAGCTAGCGGCACTCAAAAGAGAGCGCAGCTCGCTGAGCTCCGATCTCGAGGAGACCCGCCTCACGCTCGCCACGCTGCAGAGCAACCTCGAGACGCTGCGCGCTTCCGCGCGCGAAGCCGAGTCGCGACTCTCCACCGCTCTCGATTCGGCCCGCGAGGAGGCGGCGGCGAGGCGCGCCAGCGCCGCCGAGGAGCTCACCGCGGTAAAGGAGGCGGCCGACCGCGCGCGCACCGAGCTTTCCCGCAGGATCGCCGATCTCGAGAACGACCGCTCCCGACTCGAAACCGACCTCGCGGCCGAGCGCCGCACCAACGCCGAGCGGCAGGAGTCGCTCCGCTCCATACTCACGACGCTGCGCGAGCAGTACTCTCTCGCTTCGACCGAGCGCGATACGCTGGCGCGCGAGCTCGACGAGGAACGCGCACGCGCGAACGCAACGGAGGCCGAGCTGCGTCGCACGCGCGAGGAGTACACCAGGCGGCTCGACTCCGAGCACCAGGAGTCGATGGAGCTGATCTCGCGCGTGTGGGAGTACGTGCACAGTTACATGCGCGGCCGTCCCGCCGATTTCCCTCCCGAAGCGGAGCCGCCGATCGGCGCGCCGCCGGCGCAGGGGAGGGGACCCGAGCGCGCCGCGGAGCAGGGGGCCGTGCAGCAGCCACCCGAGCCGCTCACCACCGACCGGGAAGTGGAGACCCCGCACGCGCGCACCATGGGCGACAGATGCCCCGCCGCCGACGACTACGACATCGAGCGTGCGCTCGAGGAGACGCTCCCGCCCGAGCGGAAGCCAGCGGCCGAGCCACGACCCGCTCCCGAGCCGACCCGCGCCCCCGAACCGAAGCCGGGCCCGGGAGCGGCTCGCGCACCCGAGACTACTCAGCGTCCGGAGCCGCCTCGCGTCGAGCGTCCTGCCGAAGCACCACCTCCGTCGGCCAGGCCACCGGAGCCAGTCACGCCCGCCTCCCAGCAGCCATCGGAGCGGGGCTGGCGTTCGGTGCCGCCTCCGGCCGCGGGCTCCACGCGCGTGCGCAGACCCATCTCCGCGATGCGCCGCGGCGACGACGTACTGGTGGTATGCGACGACGGCTCGGTGTGGCTGAGACGTCCCACCGGTTGGATCGAGGAGCCGCCGATCCCGGGCTCCGACGCCAACGGCGAGAAAGGTCCCTCCCATCGCGGCGGAGAAGCCCCTCCCGCCTGACGACGGGGTCAGGTCTTTAATTTCGAGCGGGCTG
>DASSNL010000142.1:0-22219 GCA_035688075.1 Gemmatimonadaceae bacterium | reverse complement strand
ATGATCTGGTCGGCGCGCATGCTCACGGCGAAGAGCGCGAAGAGCGCGGCAACCAGCACACTCGCCACCACCGCGCCCGCGAAGCCGGCGACAAGGCCGGATCCCGCGGCCAGCAGTCCGCCAAACGCGCCCGCGAGCACTATCCCCTCGAGCCCGATGTTGATCACGCCCGCGCGCTCCACCACAGTCTCGCCCAGCGCGGCGAGCGCCAGCGGCGTCCCGGTCCGCACCGCGGCCGCGAGGAACTCTTCCGCGCCGCCCATTACCCGGCCGCCCCCACGCGCTTGTCGCCCGATGGTTGGGCGCCGGGCCCGACGTTCTCCCTCCCCGTTCCTCCCCTTCCACCTGCCGGGGTGGAACCATCTTCACCCGCGCCGCTCCCCGCTCCCGCCAGCCGCGCGAGCATCGCCGAGCCGCCCCTCCACTTCGCTACGGCCAGGACGAGCAGCACCAGGAGTGCCTCCACCACGTTCACGACCACGGCGGGAACCGCGGCCTCGCGCTGCATCGAGAGCGCGCCTGCCTCGAGCGCGCCGAAGAGCAGTCCGGTGGCGAGCACGCCGAGCGGATCGAGTCCGGCCAGGAGCGCCACGGCGATCGCGGTGTAGCCGTAGCCGGGCGAGACGTTCTCGTAGAGCGCGAAGGTGACGCCGGTGAGCTCGATCGCGCCCGCGAGACCAGCCAGTGCGCCGCTCACGAGGAAGACGCCCATCGTCGTGCGCTGCACGTCCACCATCCCCGCGACCCGCGCTGCGCCGGGGTTCTGCCCGACGGCGCGCACGCGAAAGCCGGCCGCGGTATGGCGCAATACCCACCACGCCACGGGTGCCGCCACCACCGCGAGCACGAAGCCCCAGTGCAGCCGGCTCCCCTCGATCAACCTCGGGAGCTGCGCCAGCGCGGGGAGCGGTTCGCTCTGCGGATAGATGTGCGTCGGCTCCTGCAGCGGACCGCGCACCAGGTAGCCCACCGCATAGAGTGCCACGAAGTTGAGCATGATGGTGCTGATCACCTCGAGCACGCCGAAGCGGTTGCGCAGATACGCCGCGATCCACGCCCAGAGCGCGCCGGCCAGCGCGCCCACGGCGAGCGCCACTACCACGGTAAGAGCGCCTGACGCCGGCGTAGCGAAGAGCCCCACCGCGGCCGCAGTCGCCGCTCCTGCCAGAAGCTGTCCCTCGGCGCCGATGTTCCAGACGCCCGCGCGGAAGGCGATCGCCACCGCGAGCCCCGTGAGGATGAGCGGCGTGGCGCGAACGAGCGTGGACGATGTGAGCGCGTAGGCGCTCCCGAAGGAGCCGTCCCAGAGCGCCGCGAGCGCGCGCGTGGCGTCGAGTCCCGCGAGGTGGAGCGCGAGCCAGAGTGCCGTCAGCGCGAGCGACGAGATCAGGGCGACGATCGCCGCCCGACGCAGCCAGCTCACGCGGCGCCGAGCATTGCGCGTCCGGCCGCTTCGCGGTCGAGCGTCACCTCGGTCGCGCGTCCCTCGAACATCACCACCAGCCGGTCGGCGAGAGCGAGCACTTCGTCGAGATCGCTCGAGTAGAGCACGATGGCCATCCCCGCGTCGCGCGCGTCGAGAAGGTGCCGCTGCAACGCGGCGGTGGCCGCGATGTCGAGCCCGCGCGTGGGGTTTTCGGCCACCAGCGCGTGCGGCGCGCCGTCGAGCTCGCGTGCGAGCACCAGCTTCTGCTGGTTCCCGCCCGAGAGCGATGACGCAGGCGCGCGCACGCCGGAGGCGACGATGCCGTAGCGCGAGAGGAGCTCGCCCGTGCGCCGCTCGATTGCGGGCCAGCGCATCCTGCCGCGAGCGGCGCCCGCACCCGCGAGCGCGACGTTCTCGGCGAGCGTGAAGTCGAGCACCAGCGCGTCGCGGTGGCGGTCTGCGGGGACGAAGCCGATTCGCTCCGGAGTGCGTAGCGAGCCGGCGGTCGGCTTCAGTCTACCGGCGAGAGCGCGCAGCAGCTCGTGCTGGCCCGCGCCCTCCACGCCTGCCACGCCGAGTATCTCGCCCGCGCGCACGCCGAGCGTGACGCCACGTACGCGCGTCACGCCGCGATCGTCGGTGAGCACGAGGTCATGCGTCTCGATCACGACCTCATCCGCTGTCCGGGCCGCGCTGCCGCGTCGTGGAACCGCGACGTCGCTGCTCTCGCCGAGCATCGCCACGGTGAGCTGCTCGGCGTCGGTGCCGGTGGCGAGAGTCGAGAGCGTCGTGCGGCCGTGGCGGAGCACGGTGATGTCGTCCGCCACCGAGAGCGCCTCGTGCAGCTTGTGCGTGATGATCACCGCAGCGTTGCCACGCGAGGCGAAGCGGCGGAGCATGGCGAGGAGATCCTCGGCTTCCGCGGGTGCAAGCACCGCCGTGGGCTCATCCAGGATGAGAACTCGTGCGCCGCGCGCGAGCGCCTTCACGATCTCGAGTCGCTGCTGCATCCCCACGGAGAGCCCCGCGGCGACGGCGTCGGGATCGAGCGTGAAGCCCACCTCCTCGCACAGCTCCGCCACGCGTGCTCGCGCCTCTACCGGTCGAAAGCGGCCGCGCGTTCCGGAGGCGAGAGCGACGTTCTCGGCAACGGTCATCGCGGGGACGGCGGTGAAGTGCTGGTGCACCATCCCGATCCCGCGCGCCAGCGCATCGGCGGGTGACGCGAGCTGCACCGCCTTTCCGCCGACGCGAGTCGCTCCGGAGTCGGGCCGGAGCTCGCCGAAGGCAATGCGCATGAGCGTCGTCTTCCCCGCGCCGTTCTCGCCGAGCAGCGCGTGCACCGTACCGGGCCGCGCCTGGAGCGACGCGTCGACCAGCGCGTCCACCCTGCCGAAATGTTTGGCGATGTGCTCGAGTGCGAGCAGCGCGGAAGGTGCATTGCCGGGCGATCTCACGTCGCGATCACCTGTGCGACGTCATGTGAACGGTCACGTGGCAGAGGCTCGATCGTGACCTCGCCATAAGCCCGCCGGAATCGCGCACGCCGGATCGCTCGCGGGTCAGAGGGTGGTGGGCGCTTCGATGAACGTCCACGGGATGTCGTACCTCCGCGAGACGTAGTCGGCGAGTGCGCGCACGCCGAGCGTCTCCGTGGCGTAGTGACCCGCGTAGATCACCGTGATCCCGAGTTCTTCGGCGTCCACCGCGGTCCAGTGCGGTCCCTCGCCCACGATGAGCGTGTCGATGCCGCGCGCCGCGGCTTCGTTCAGCGTGTCGCGCGATGCGCCCGCACCCGTGCAGATGGCCCAGCGACGCGTGACCCGCGAATCGCGGTCGGTCGTGTGGCGCGCCGAACCGCCGTGCAGGCGCGCGAGCGCATCGGCGCGCTCGATGATCTGCGCAGTGGGCAGGTCGCTCTCGCCCGCGACGCCTATGTCGATCGTCTTGTAGCGCGCAAAGCCGGAGGACGGCTCGAGGCCCAGCTCGCGTGCGAGGAGAACGTTGTTGCCGAGCTCCGGGTGCGCGTCGAGCGGGAGGTGCGAGGAGTAGAGTGCGAGGTCGGAAGAGATGAGAGAGCGAATGCGACGGAGGTTCGGGCCGCGCAGCGGCTGCAGTCCTCCCCAGAACATCCCGTGATGAACGATCAGCAGATTCGCGCCCGCTTCGATGGCGCTCGTGATCGTGCGCTCACGCGCGTCGACGGCGGCGGCCACCTTCGTGATCTCCGCGTCGGTTTCCACCTGGATCCCGTTCAGCGCGTTGGAGTAGTCGGGGATCTCGGCGGTCTTCAGCAGCTCGTCGAGGTGGCTGGCTATCTCGGTGATGGTCGCCATTGATCAATCGGAGTCGAGCAGGTCCATCGTGTGGAGAGCGGGAGCGCTCGCCATCTGGATGATAGCCGTCGTGGTCAGGACGTGGGGATGGTGTCCACGAATTCAAGCCGCGGCGGTTGTATCGTCCCGGCCTCGATCGCACCGCGCACGGAGTCGAGCTTCGCTTCCAGCGACGCGGGGACGAGACTGTCGAGTGCCGGGTTGAGTACCATCTTCACCACCCCCGTGCTCGTGCCGAGGTAGATGATCTTCGACTGGAAGCGACCTTCCTTCACCTGCTGCGCCACCGTGAGGAAGGCGTGCGGTAGGTCTATCACCACGCTCGCGATCACCACCGAGGGAGCAACCGAGTTCTGGTTGGAGTTGGTGCCAAAGACGTAGACGTTTTGCGCTTCCTTGGCCGCCTGGAAGACGCCGAGCCCGGCGGCGTCCGCGTTCTGGAAGATGAAGTCCGCGCCGCGCTGGATCTGCGCTATCGCCTGCTCCTTCCCGGCGCTCGCGTCGTCCCAGCTTCCGATGTACGAGGTGAGCACCTCGATCTTCGGGTCCACCGAGTGCACGCCCGCCTCGAAAGCGAGGAAGCTGCTGGCGACGGGCGGGAGCTGCGTGCCGCCGATCATCCCGATGATCTTCGACTTGGTGAGCGAGCCGGCCAGCACACCCGCGAGATACGACGGCTCCTCGAAGCCGAATACCATCGGTGCGACGTTCTTGCCGAAGCGGTTACCGGAGGTGGTGATGTAGACCGTGTTCGGGAACTCGGGTCCCACACGTGAGGCAGCGTCCTGGAACTCGAAGCCGTGACCGAAGACGAGATCATAGTGCTGCGCGCCGTACTGGCGGAAGTTCTCGTCGAAGTCGGCTGGCGTCTTCACCTGAATGTGGCTGATGTGCGCGCCGAGTGAGTCGCGGATGCGGAGGAGACCCTGGTATGCGCCGGCGTTCCACGAGTGGTCGGAGATCGGGCCTGGCGTGAGGAGTGCGACGCTGAACGTGGAGTCGGCGGAGCCGTCTCGCGCGGCGGAGTCGGCGCCGGAGCAGGCGGCAAGGAGGAGGGCGCAGACAGTCGCGGCGAGAGCGACGACGCTACCGGGGGCGATTTTCATGGGGAATGGATAAGGGAGATGCTTCGGGTGCTCAACCGGACCGGACGTTGTCGGATACCTGCTGTCATCGAACGAACTGCCTTTTTATGTTCCCGGCGGGATTGTCCACGATGCTCTCGTGGTCAAGTGGCGGTGCCAGCTAGCTTCTGGCGCGTGGATCGTCTCCCATAAGGGAGGATCTGATGCCGAAATCGTCTGTCAATACGCTTTGGTCTCAGGGCGGACGGCCCTTATTGGGCATCGTTGCAGTGCTGGCGGCGTGCAGCGGAAGCGTGCTAGGGCCAGATGGCGGCGACGACGGTGCTCCGTTCTACTACTATGAACACCAGCCGATCTACCTGAAAGTGGATCCCGCGGGGATAGTAGTTCTTCCCGTCGACTCGCTCGCTTCGGATTCGGCGGCCGTTAGCGACATCGTCCAGGCGCAGCTATCACTCCACGGACTCGAGATCGATGCCATGCAACCGCTCGGCCCTCCGCCTTTCAATTGGCTGGTGCAGCTGGCGGGCAGCGTCGACGTCGATGCTGCTGCCACTGCTCGGGCGGAGCTTCTGATGATGCCGGAGTTTCGCGCGGTGATTCCGACGTATCGGACGCTGGATGGCGACCTTTCGCTCTACGTGCTCAACCGCGCGGTGGCGCGATTCAAGGATGGGGTCTCGCTCGTACAGATCACCAACCTCGTGGCGTCGCTTGGAGCGCAGGTGGTCGCTGTACAGCATTGGGGGCCCGCCGGGGATGTGTACCTCATCGAGTCCGCTCCCGGGTCGCACGCGCACATCCTGAACGTTGCCAATGGCATCGAGGAAAGCTCCATCGCCCTCTGGGGGACGCCCGATATGGTAGATCCGAACATGAGACTTACGAGCCTGCTGATGCGCCAGCAATCAGATCGGTATTGAACGCGATGACGAAAGCCGGCGGACGAGTGTGACATCGACTCGTCCGCCGGCTTTCGTCATCGCGTGCTGTCGTTCATCGCGCTGTTTCACGACGCGCAGTGCGTCGCGATGCGCGCTATCTCACGACGCGACGAACGCGCGCTGTTTCTCGCCAGTGTTCGACTTCTCTCCGCCGTTCGACGGTGGCGCGCTGACCGGCCTCGGCGCGGGCTCGATGTGCGGCAGCTCCTTCGCATCCGAGATGCGTACGGTGCCGTTGATCTTCCCGCCCTCGATCACCGCGATCGCTCTCGTGTTGATGTCGCCGATGATGAGCGATGTGCTCTGCACCTCGAGACGCTCCGTCGCGGTGATGGTGCCTTCCACCTTTCCGCCGATCACTGCCTCGCGCGTCGAGATGTCGCCGAGCACGGAGCCCTGTCGGCCCACGAGCACCTGACGCGCCGCCCGGATCGCTCCTTCTACGCGTCCCTCGATCCGGATCACGCCGTCGGTGTCGACGTCGCCGTTGATGGTGGTACCGGCCGCGATGATGGAGAGCGCGTTGCCGTTGGCGGGAGCGCCGCCCTTGGTGGTGGGCTCACCGCTTTCAGTCATTTCCTTACCGCTGAAGATCGCCATTTGCCGGTCCCTGTTTCATGATCGAGATGGGGTTGACGTCCGTCTTGCCTCGGCGGACTTCGAAGTGCAGGTGCGGGGGTAGTGCTCGTCGTGCCTCGCCCGTGACGGCGATGACGGTGCCCGCCGTGACGTGGTCGCCCTTCGCCACGTGCACGTCGCGAATGTTGGCGTAGATGCTCTCGTAGTCGTCGGCGTTCGCGATCCGGATGAGATGCCCCAGCACCGGGTCATCGGAGAGTTCGACGACCATCCCGGCCCCGGCGGCACGGACGGGTGTGCCGGGCTCCACTCCGATGTCCACGCCGCGTGTCGCGGAGCTGCTGTCGAATGCGGTGAGGATGGTGCCGGCGACAGGTAGGGGCCAGCTGTCCGGCATTGTTGCGTCGGTGCTCTTGACCAGCGGCTCAGGCAGCTTGGGCGCGGCGCCGAGCATGGTCTGCACCTGCTGGAAGCGACTCTCCAGACCGTTCAACGTGGAACGGAGTGTGTCGAGCTGGCTCACGTCCGCCTGCATGCTCTCGATCTTCCGAGTGAGGAGCGGCACCCGTGCCGCCTGCGCCGCCAGGTAGAACCAGCTCAGGATCACCACCACCAGGAGCCCGCCGAGTATGTACGCGCCGCGCCGGAGCAGGTGTACCTGTCGGAGCGAGAGTACGATGGTCCGATTCGCCAGCCCGCTTTCGCGCTGGACGTGGATGATCATCGAACCAGCGCTTGGCGTGTAGATGTTGCCGTAGCCGTTCCTCGGCTTTTTCTCGGCGGGCTCGGCGCTCACAGTCGCTCTCGTCTGGCGCCGAGTATGAGGTCGAGCACGCGCTCGAGATCGTCGGCCGAGTAGAAGGAGATCTCGATCTTGCCGCGTTCCCCCGCTCCGACGTCGATGGAGACATCGGTCTGTAGGTGCCGCCGTAGCTCCTCGGCGAGCCGCCGGGCTTCCGCGGAGGTCTTACTCGGGGCGATTGTCCCCTTTCCGGCGCGTTGCTGTTTTTGTGCTGGCGCAGAGTCACGCGCCCGGCGTTCCACATCGCGCACGTTGAGGCCGTTGGCCACGATTTCCTTGGCCATCTCGACCATCGCGTGCTCGCTGTCGAAGGCGAGCAGCGCGCGGGCGTGCCCGAGGGTGAGCTGGCCGTCTTGCAGAAGTCGCCTTACGGAAGCAGGTAACTTAAGTACCCGCAACATGTTAGCGACCGTCGTACGGTCCTTCCCCACCACCTCGCCCACCTGCTGCTGGGTAAGCGAAAACTCGTCTATCAGCCGCTGGTACCCTTCGGCCTCCTCGAGCGGATTGAGATCGGCGCGCTGGAGGTTCTCTACGAGAGCGAGGGTGAGGAGCGTGCTGTCGTCGATTTGCTTGACGACGGCGGGAATTTCTGTCCAGCCGAGTGCGGTGGCTGCGCGGAGACGGCGCTCGCCGGCGATCAGCTCGTAGCCGCGACCGCCCTGGCTCTTTCGGACAGTGATGGGCTGCAGGAGCCCGCTGGCTCGGAGGCTGTTCTGCAGCTCCTCGAGCTCTTCGGGGCGGAACTCCTTTCTGGGCTGGTACGGGTTGGGCCGGATATCGGCAATCGGGAGGTTTCGAAGCGCCTCGCCCTCTACGCCCGGCTCGGGGGTAGCCGTGGCGGTGGCGGGACTCGCAGCTGCCTTGGCAGTGAGGAGCGCTTCGAGTCCGCGTCCCAGCCTGCGGGGCTTCTCAGGAGGCATGGGTCATCAGCGCGTGGATTGCGGGCTCGTGGAGGCGTACATCAGGCGGGTGCGAGGCGGTACGGCGCATCGCCGTCGGCGATCGGCGAAGTTCACTGCTCATCGTTAGTTGGCTCCGGATTGACGAGCGCGGGTGGCGAGGAGTCACCGGGCTCTGCGGTAGAGCGGAGGCGGTCGGGGTCGAGCTCGTGGGCAGGTTCGACTCCCTCGACGAACTCATCGGGCGCATCGGCGGTGCTGCCGGCGGGCTCGGCCTGCTCTGGAGGCTCGTCTTCGATCTCGGTATAGGATTCAGCGGAGTCGGCCGTTTCCGCGGGCGCTCGGTCGGTCGCGCCTGGCTCTGCAGGCGGTTCCGGCTCTGGGGAGGCGCTGTTCTCCAGCTCGGCTGGCTCGAGCGCTTCGGTTTCGTCGTGGGTAGCGCCTGGTTGCGTCGCCGTGCCGTTCCCGACGGCCGCGGCAGCTCCCTTCCCCACCCGGGCTTGCCGCGCGATGAGCTCGCGCGCCACGCTCATGTACGCTTGGGCGCCCACCGAGGCGATGTCGTACAGGATGATCGGTTTCCCGAAGCTGGGCGCCTCGGCGAGGCGGACATTGCGCGGGATGGTCGTCTTGAAGACCCGATCGCCGAAGAACTCGCGCGCGTCGGTCACGACCTGGCGCGACAGGTTGAGCCGGCCGTCGTACATGGTGAGGAGCACCCCGTCGATCGCGAGCTCGGTGTTCACACCGCGCTGGATCATGGTGACGGTGTTCAGGAGCTGCGAGAGCCCCTCCAGCGCGTAGTACTCGCACTGGAGCGGGATGAGAATCCCGTCCGCGGCGGCCAGCATGTTGAGGGTGATCAGGCCGAGCGACGGCGGGCAATCGATCAGGATGAGGTCGTACTCGTCGCGTACCGGCTCGAGCGCGTTGCGCATCGCCGTTTCCCGGTGCTCGCGCTCCACGAGCTCAACTTCAGCTCCGGCGAGATCGGGCGTGGCGGGCGCGACCGAGAGCCGCGGAAAAAGGACCGCTTCCTGGATGACTTCGGCGAGCGGGACCTCGCCGAGGAGCGCCTCGTAGACCGTCTGCTCGAGCTGAGTAGAGTCTATCCCGGTTCCGCTCGTCGCGTTCCCCTGGGGATCACCGTCTACTAGGAGGACTCGCTGTTCCGCTGCGGCTAGACTCGCCGCCAGGTTGACCGCCGTGGTCGTTTTGCCGACGCCACCCTTCTGGTTGGCGATCGCGATGACTCGTGCCACGTGAAACCGTTGGGATTGGGTGGATCTGGGAGGGCATTGCGAGGTTCGCAATATAACCCCTCTCCCCCGACGGGCCAGCGTGATGTTTCACGTGAAACGTGGGGAGGGGGAACGGAGAGGAGAGAGCAGAGAGCAGAGAGCAGAGAGCAGAAAGCAGGAACTGCAAGGAGACAGGAGACAGGAAACAGGTACCCGCTCCTGGCACTAGCGCCCTCTACCCCGAGGCAGTTTCCTGTTCCCTGCAGCTCCTGAACCCAGCCTCCTGAACCCTCAGCTTCTTACTGCTTTCTGCTCTCTGCTCTCCGCCTTCTGCTCTCCGCTTTCCCTCCCCCTACCTCCCTCCCGCCACGAACTTCCAGCGCGCGGTCACCGTCACGGTGAGCGTCTGCTCGCCGGGGTTGACTGGGGTGGCAGGGGCGGCAGCCTCGGCGCGAGCCATCGAAAAGTAGGGCTGCGGCGGCGGTGGACGGTAAACGGGGGCCGAGCTCAGCTCGATGAGCTCGCCGAGCTGGCCGCCCGCACCGCGCGCGAGTGCCTCGGCGTCGCCTCGGGCGCGCTGGACGGCCTCGGCGAGCGCCTCGCGACGCGTGGAGTCCTGGTTGGACGCGTAGAAGTCGAGCGAGTTGATGTTGTTTGCTCCCTTCGAGAGCGCCGTGTCGATGATGGCTCCCACCTTCGAAATGTCGTGGATGTCCACCCGCACGGTGTTGCTCACGTTGTAACCAACGATCTTCGGCTCCTTATCCCCTTGCTGCGGGTTGTACTGCTGCTCGGGATAGACGCTGTAGTTCACGGTCGAGATCCGATCCTTCGCGATCCCCAATGCCTGGATCGCCTGGATCACCGCCTCCTGCTTCCTCGCGTTCTCCGCACCCGCTTCCTTCGCCGTCTTCGCGCGAGTCTGGACGCCGATGTAGATGTGCGCCCGGTCGGGGGTGTACTGTGCCTCCCCCTCCACGCTCGTCACGATCTCGGGGACGGGTGTCATCATGCGCATCTCCGGCTGCCCCGGCTGCTGCCCCCGCACGGCGAGAGGCCCTCCGAGAATGATCACGCTTGCAAGCAACGACAGTCCACGACGCATAAAAGTGCTCCGGTTACGGGGATCGGTGAATTCGTAACACAACGCTACTAATTCTTTAGTATCTGCTTGCTACTAATGTCTCTCCGCTTCCACTTCTCCCAATTCCACCCCGCAGCGCCGGAGAGGTGCCAAACAGGTGGCTTGTCCGGTCGCGGCGTGGCGGCCAGGTGTATCGCGCGGAACTGCGGACGCGGAGGTCGCGGAGGGATAAAGAGAGGACGCGGAGAACGTCCTGCGATAGCAGCCACCGCGATCGCGAAAGCTGCCGTGTCTTGCATTCCGGGGGTTCCTCACGGTAGGGGACGGGGAGAGCGCGGAGGACCGCGGAGGACGTGGAGGGGAACGGCACAAACAGTCAGGCTACCAACCGCAAGCGGCCGAGAAGAACAGAGGGGGAACCGCTCCCTCGCCTCGGGTTCTGCCCGAGCGGGCAGGACGCGAGGAGCCGGAGCAGTTCCCCAAAACCCCGCTAACCTTCCTCCTCAGTGATCCAGCCAGTGAGAGAGGAGACCAGGAGCACAAGGCAGTTCTCCTTCTCTCCTTGTCGTTCTCTTGCAGTTCTCCCTCTTGCGTAGTTTCGACGAGCCGGAGGCGGTCGATGAAGCAGGAATGGCGACCGACTTCGAGATCTAGGCCTTACGGCCGTTCTGCGCGCTCTCCGCGGTCCTCCGCGCTCTCCGCGTCCCTTACCAAGGGGAGCCAGGAAAAAGAGACAAAGCAGCTCTTACGATCGCGATGCTCGCTGCAGTGAGTCGTTCTCCGCGCTCTCTCAGTTCCCTCCGCGACCTCCGCGTCCGCAGTTCCGCGCGATGAAACATGCCGCCGAGATGATCTCTACCCGCCGACTCTTGCCCGCTTCGTCACCTCGAGCACGAGATTCTGCAGATCGCTCGGGCTCACACCGGGAATGCGAGATGCCTGAGCGAGGGTGCGCGGCTGGATGGCGTTCAGCTTCTGGCGCGCCTCGAAAGACAACGAGCGCATCTCCCCGTACTCGATCCCTTCTCCCAGCACGAAGTCGCCCATCCGCTTCAGCTTCTCGGCCTGCACGCGCTCTCTCTCGAAGTAGCCCGCGTACTTGATCTCGAGATCGGCGGTGGTCAATGCATCGTTGCTCAACTCTTCACCCACTCCGCTCGCGCGGAAGAGATCACGCAGGGCCACGCCCTGACGGCGCGCGACCTCCACGATCTTCATCGCGTGCGGGAGCTGAGCGCTCCCCGTCGCATCTAGCAACTCGCGCACGTCCTCTGGACGCACGCTCGTGCGCTCGGCGAGATCCATCGCGCGCGTCTCATCGGCGAGGCGGTGCTCGATGAGCGCGCACTCGTCGTCGCCGAATGCACCGAGCTGCATCGCGATCGGCGCAAGGCGGCGGAGCGCGTTGTCCTGGCGCACGGTGAGGCGGAACTCGGAACGCGAAGTGAACAACCTGTACGGCTCATCCACGCCGCGCGTCACGAGATCATCTACCAGCACGCCGATGTACGATGTCTCGCGGCCGAGTACGAGCGGCGCATCGCCGCGCACCGACAGCGCGGCGTTCATCCCTGCAACGACTCCCTGCCCCGCCGCCTCCTCGTAACCCGTGGTACCGTTGATCTGGCCGGCGAAGTAGACGCCGCCGAGTGCCTTGAGCTCGAGCGATGAATGCAGCTGCGTAGGTGGATAGTAGTCGTACTCCACCGCGTAGCCCGCGCGCGTCATGCGCACGTTCTCGAGTCCGGGCACGGCGCGCAGGAACTCCATCTGCACGTCGGCGGGAAGCGAGGTGGAAAGGCCGTTCACGTACAGCTCCGCCGTGTCGTGTCCCTCGGGCTCGAGGAAGATCTGGTGACGCTCCACATCGGGGAACTTCACGATCTTGTCTTCGACGCTCGGACAGTAGCGCGGTCCACGCCCCGATATCGCGCCGCCGTACATCGCCGACCGCGCGATGTTGCGCGTGATGATCTCCTTCACCTCCGCGCCCGCGAAGGTGATCCAGCAGGGGAGCTGCGCGGGGTGACGCGTGACGCCGTCGTGTGCTCGCGGCGATCGCCAGAAGTGCGACCACGAGTAGTCGAAGTCGTCGATCTCGCTCTCCTGCCGCTGGAGATTCGAGTAGTCCACCGAGCGTCCGTCGATGCGCGGCGGCGTTCCCGTCTTGAAACGCGCCGCCTCGAGTCCCAGCCGCTCGAACTGCTCGGCGAGGTGCACGGTGGCGGCGTCGCCGGAGCGGCCGCCGGAGATCTGCGTGTCGGTGCCGATGTGCATCCTGCCGCGCAGAAAGGTGCCGGTGGTGATCACTACCGCGCGTGCGCCGAAGCGACGCCGCTCGAGCGTTTCCACGCCGATCACGCGACCGGCATCTTCGTCGATCAACAGCCGGGCGACGGTGCCCTGGATGGTGTGCAGGCGCGGGTGCTCCTCGAGGAGCGTGCGCACCGCGCGCCGGTAGAGACCGCGGTCGCATTGCGCCCGCGGCGCCCACACTGCCGGGCCCTTCCCGCGGTTGAGCATCCGGAACTGTAGTGTGGCGAGATCGGTGGCGCGCGCCATGATTCCGCCCAGCGCGTCCACCTCGCGCGCCACGGTCCCCTTGGCCACGCCGCCGATGGCGGGGTTGCACGACATCTGGCCGATGGTCTCGAGCGCGCTCGTCACGAGACCCACGCGCGCGCCAAGCCGCGCCGCGGCCACGGCGGCTTCGGTGCCGGCGTGACCCGCGCCCACGACTATGACGTCGAGGTCGAGCTCATTGTGCGATGTAGCGGTGCGAGCGGGTGCGGAGTGCGGCGTGGTCATGCCCGAAAGCTAAACCGATCGGGCTGCGCGCGGTGCCGCTACGTCCTGATGCACTGTCCCACCGTCACGTCCTGACGCCATGTCCTCATGTCACGTCCTGACGCCACATCATCACCCCAGGTCGTTGTGCTAGGTCTTGACGTTCCGGTGCGCGTCGTCGGTACGCGCCGCGCCTCTCTCCTCGGCGACCACACCCTTACGGAGCAGTCCCTCCCAGTGGCAGTTGTAGCACCAGCTCGTTCGGAACCAGGGCATGAGCAGGTTCCACCACTTCGACTGGACGCGGATCGTCGGCGTGTCACAGTTGGGACACCGTCCGTCGTCGGGGAGCATGAGGTAGAAGAAGATCGTCGCCGCCACCAGACGGATAACGACGAAGGCGATGAACACCAGCGCGAAGATGAGGGCGTCTGACATCTCTACCACCTCGACAGCTACAACGTGCGGCTCCACCGGGAGTCGCTGCCCGTGATACCGCAATACTGCTTTCCCCGATATGCGACGCAAGACCGGAGCCCGCGCGTCGGACGGCTCACCTGGCCAGCACCGCAGGCCGGCATCCGCAGCCCGGCGTCCGCGGCCGACGTCCGCGGCCGGCGTCAGCGCACCGCTGTGCAGTATCCGGGGTGCAGGAGCGGAGCGCCGCCCCGCGGCGAGGCTGGTGGAGCGCTACTGCGGAAGCTTCAGCTGCCGGGCGATGGTGCTCCAGAGCTCCACGTACGCCACGCCCTCTTCCACGCGCTCGATCACCACATCGGCTCCCTGCGCCACCTCCCGACCGTCGAGCCCGCGTGCGGTGAGAGTCTGACGCTGCCCTTCGTGCTCGAACTCTATCTCACCCGGCGCGTCGGCCATGATGGCGCGCACCACGTGGGCGAAGTGTCCCTGCAGGATGAACCGCTCGTCCTCCACCTCGCGCGCCGCGCTCGGCACTGCCCAGCCAGCGATGAGAAACACCATCCCGGTGGCGCCCACCAGCGCCGCGGCGATGGCGATGGCGAGCATCGCGAGCGGGCTCAGCGATGAGTACTTGGCCAGCGGGTAGCCAACGAGCCCGAAGAGCGCCGCGGCCACACCTACGGTAGGGAGATTGATGTACTTGATCCATCGGCCGTGGCGCCGGTCGCGGTCGATCCCGGCGATCATGCTGGTCACGCCGAGCCCGAGGCCAATAATGAAGACTGCGAGAAACAGTACGCGCATGGTTGGTAAGCGGAAGCTATGCAGCGCGCGAACGATTCGGAATAAGATCAACGTCCATCATCTCGGCGCGCCAAGTCCTACCAGATCGAGGAGAGCGAGCGCGTTTGCGGAGGTGGCGAGCCCGGGGCGCAGACGGTAGTCGAAGGTCATCACCGTCTGACCGTCCGACCGCTCGAACTGCTCGCTGAAGTGCACCGGCCGCGCCGCGCTCTCGAGCCCGCCGCCCGAGGCGAGCGAGAGGTCGTGCGTTGTGACCGCGCCGATCGCGCCAGAGCGGAGGAGGTGGCCGATCACTATCCGCGCAGCGATCTGACGCTCCGCCGTGTTGGTGCCGTGGAGCATCTCGTCGAGGAGGTATAGCACGCGCCGTCCCTCGGCCGCCGAGCGTGCCGCGTCCACTATCGCGCGCAGGCGCTGGAGCTCCGCCATGAAGAGGGAGATCCCGCGCTCGAGCGAGTCCTGGATTCGGATGCTGGTTCGAACATCCACCAGCGGCGTGCAAAAGCGTGCGGCACACACCGGGGCGCCGGCGAGCGCCAGTACGACGTTGGCGCCGACGGCGCGGAGGAGCGTGCTCTTTCCCGACATGTTCGAGCCAGTTATGAGCAGGAAGCTTCCTGGAGGCCCCAAGGTGACGTCGTTCGACACCCGCGACCCGTCGGGGAGGAGCGGATGAGCCACGGCCTCTCCCTCCACCACCGCATCGTTCGCGTCGGCGCTTTCGGTGATGGTGGGGAAGCACCAATCCGGATTGTCGTGTGCGAGGGTCCCGAGCGCCGCGAGCGATTCGGCGTCCCCCAGCGCCTCGAGCCAGCCGCGCACGTGCACTCCGGCCTTGCTCCGCCAGCGCTCGAGCGCGGCAGCCACGTGCACGTCCCACACGAAGAGCCACTGGAGCGCGAGGTGGAGCATCGGAGAGTGCCGCACCTCGGCGAACGCCACTATCCGCTCGAGACGTGCGAGCTCACCGGCGGCGTCATGGCCGGAGAGCTGGAGCAAACCGCGGATGCTCTGCATCCGGGGCGACTCCCACCGGGCGTCGCGGAGGAGTCGGAGCATCGCGGCATGGTGACGGAGCTGCTCCGACGGCACACCGCCCGCCTTCACGGCCTGCGCGAGCCCGGCGCGTGCGCCGAAGATGAGGAACAGCCCGAGTGTGGCCGTGAGCGTCCAGAGTGGCCACCTCAGCATGCCCGCCGCCTGCAGGATGAAGGCGACGATGGTCGCGGCCGTGATGATCCGCCCCGCCCAGAGGACCGCAGCTCGCTCGAGGAGCCAGGGAGGTGACTCGCACCATTCCGCGAAGCGCTCGAGAGTGCGCGGTCCAACGCTGCGCGACATCCTGGCGAGGACGCCCAGCTCCTCGCGGATCTCGTCGCTCGCCGCGAGCTCGCGGGCAGCCGCCTGGCGCCCGCGAATCTCTTCTGCCGACGGAGCGCTCTCGAGGAGCCAGCCGAGCAACGTGGAACGTCCGGGCGCGCGGCTCGTGACATCGAGAAGCTGGATCAGCGAAACGCGGCCTGTGATGTCCAGGTCGGCGGCGTACGGGTGGACGGCCGCGAGCTCCGACTCGCTGGCCGCGGAGGGAGCTTCAGGGAGCGCCTCCCAGTCGCGCGCGACTCTGTGCTGCGCGATCGTGTGGTACTCCCTTGCGGCGAAATGCCGGGCACTCGCTTCGCGTGCGCGGCGGTGCGCCCTGACCAGGAGGGCGAAGGCAGCGGCCGCGACCACACTTGCCATCGCGGCCCACGGCCGCAAACCGGGCGCTGCAGTGGCCAGCCAGAGCAGCGCCAGTAGCAGGCCGAAGAATACCAGGAGCCGGAGGTAGCCTATCCTGTTGGCGCGCTGCTCGGCGCCGCGCGCGAGCGCGCCCTCGGCGGCGGCGCGCTCACGGTACCAGCTGGTGGCGCTGGGCTCTTCGGCCTGCCGCTCCCGCGTCAGCGCAGGTACTTGTCGAACCACGCCACCGTCTTCGGCCACGCCTGAGCCGCTGCCGCGCCGTTGGCGCCATTCTGTCCGTCTTGTGCGCGGAGGAAGCCGTGACCGGCGCCATCGAAGATGAAGTGCTCATACGTCTTGTCGAGCGACTTCATGGCGGAATCGGCGGCCGGGACGGTGGACGTCACGCGATTGTCGTTCTGGCCGTAGAGCCCCAGGACCGGGGCGTGGACCTTGGCGAGATCCTCCGGCGGGGTGCCGTAGTACACCACCGCGGCGCCCAGCTCGGGAGTGCCGGCCACGGCGTGCGCGAAGGATGTCGAACCGCCCCAGCAGAACCCGACGATTCCGTAGTGCTGCTGTGCCGATGGGAGAGCCATACCGTAGCGAGCGGCAGCCGAGAGCCGGCGCTGCACATCCGCATCGTCGAGCGTGCGGATGAGCGCCCGTGCGGAGTCGGCCGAGAGCGTATCGTTCGGGGAACTCACCGAGTACTTCCCGGTGAGGAGATCGGGCGCTATCGCGATGAAGCCGTCGGCGGCGAGCTGGTCGGCCACGGAGCGGATCCAGGTGCTCAGTCCGAAGATCTCGTGCACCACGAGCACCACCGGCGCCTTGTCGCTCCGCTCCGGGTAGACCACCCAGGCGCGGACGCTGTCGCCCGAGCCGGCCGGGATCATCGCCCACTCGCCATGGCGGGGCGACGCTTCGAGGCGCTGCCTGGCGTTAGCGGCAGAGGGGGCGATGGTGCTGTCGGTGCTGGCGGTCGCGCTGGCCGCCGCCGTACCCGTGTCGTGGCCCGCGTGCTCATCGGCTTCTGCCTGGTTTCCGGAGCAGGCGGCGAGGGAAACTGCGGTCAGTAATGCGACAGCGTCACGCATTTTCAACGACATAGACGCCTCCGGTGGGTGGATGTGCGCGGGTTGGGTACTGGGCGATATCTCGATCTGGTCCCCGCCCTTCTCCTCGAGCCTGCAAGGAACCGTCAATTTCCCCGAGAGCAGGAATCCATCATTACTCAGCCGAACCTGGATCCCCGCTTTCGCGGGGATGACGGCAAGTGCTTCCGCGAGGATGACCGTTAATGCTGCCGCCGATAATGACGGCTCCGTGAACCCCCAAACGAGGAGATCAAGCTACGGCCGCGCCCCGACTCCTTCAACATGTTGCGCGACTTGCGACGCCAGGAACTCCATCGAGCGCCACTCGGCGAAGTAAATCGGTTTCCACGGGAATCGTCCGCTCACGAACCCCGCGTGCCCGCCACGCTCCACGAACTCCGCGGTGAGGAAGGGATTCCCGTCCGCGATCCGCACCACGTCGCCGAGCACCTCGGGCGGAATGAATGGGTCATCGCGAGCACTCAATAGGAGAGTGGGGGTGCGGATCGCGTCCAGCCAGCGGATCGCGCTCGATTGGGTGTAGTAGTCGTGCGCGTCGCGAAAGCCGTGGATCGGCGCGGTGACGCAGTCGTCGAACTCGTAGAGGGACCTCGCGCGCTCCACCGCAACGGGATCCACGATGCCTGGATAGCGCTCGAGCTTCGCCTGCGCCTTCCGGCGCAGTGTCTTCAGGAAGCGCGCCTGGTACACGCGGGCGAAGCCCTGGTCTATGTACCGGGCACCGCGCTCCAGGTCGAAGGGGACGGAGATCGCGGCCGCCGCGACTACCAGAGGCGGGAGGTCGCCCGAGCGCTCACCCAGCCACTTGAGGAGCACGTTCCCGCCGAGTGAGACACCGGCGAGGACGATCGGCCGATCCGGCTCGTTCTCCGCGAGCGAGCGCACTACGAAGTCCACGTCGGTCGTCTCCCCCGAGTGGTAGAAGCGCTTCGCGCGATTCAGTTCCGAGCCGCACGAACGGAACACGATCACGTCTGCGGCCCACTCTCGCCGCGTCGCTTCGGCCAGGAAGCTCCGGACGTAGTGTGAGCGGGGCGAGCCTTCGAGGCCGTGCAGGAGGACGAGCCGAGGACGCGTGCGCGGAGCGGAAACCGGCGGGTCGAGACGGTAGATGTCCAGGAAGTCGTCGTCGGGTGTGTCCCACCGCTCGACGTGTGTGACGCCTCCGCCGGTGCGCGGAACGAACTTCCCCCAGATGGTTTGCAGATGCCTGCCCGGTACCCACCAGGCGGGCCGGTACCTCTCGTCCTTCACGCTGCTGGAGTGCGGAGATGAGGATGAGTCCCCGTTCTCACGAGGATGGCTATCCCGCCGTCATTCCCGCGAAGGCGGGAATCCAGGTCACTCGCCCGGACATGGATTCCGGCTTTCGCGGGAATGACGATGAGTGAATGTGAGCTGCACCAAAGCTTATAGATTGCTTGCACGAGGGAAAATCTCACATCCGTCAACGGTGGCATGGAAGTCCAGATCTTCGGCGTGAAGAAGAGCGCCGATACCCGCAAGGCGCTCCGATTCTTCGCAGAGCGCCGGATAAAAATGCATTTCGTGGACCTCACCGAGCGCGCGGCGTCGCCTGGCGAGCTGCAACGCTTCGCGCAGAGGTTCGGTGTCGGCTCGTTGATCGATACGTCATCGAAACGATTCGCCGAGCTGGGGCTGGCGCACGCGAGGCTCTCCGACCAGCGGTGGCTGGAGAAGCTCCTCGATGAGCCACTCCTCCTGCGCATGCCGCTCGTGCGGCAGGTGGGGCAGGGCGCGAAGGGGCTGAGCGTGGGCGCCGCCGAGCCGGATTGGAAGAGCTGGGTGGCGCAGGGATGACGCAGATATCGGTTTCCAACGTGGCCGTGGAGTTCGGAGCGACCACGCTGCTGAAGGACGTGACCTTCACCGTAGCCGCGGGCGAGCGCTGGGGGATCGTCGGCCGGAACGGGAGCGGGAAGACGACGCTCTTCCAACTCATCACCGGCGAACGCGAGCCAACGCGCGGCGCGATCGCGCGGCAGCAGGGGCTGCGACTGGCACTCCTCGAGCAGCACCGCGACTTCGGCGATGCAACCACGGTGTGGGAAGCAGCTGCGGGACCGTTCGCGAATCTCGTCGCTCTGGAACGGTCGCTGGCGGAGCAGGCGGCAAAGCTCGGCGAGCTGGGTGAGCGGGCCACGGAGAATCATCTCGACCGCTACGCGCGCGACCTGGAGCGCTTCGAGCGCGAGGGGGGCTACACCTTCCACGCGCGCGTGGACGCCGTGCTGCATGGCCTGGGCTTCGACCCTGAGGAGGCGCGCACGCGATCGCTCGAAAGACTCAGCGGCGGAGAGCGCGGGCGGCTCGGGCTCGCGATCCAGCTCGTCGCGCCGGCCGACGTGCTGCTCCTCGACGAGCCCACCAACCACCTCGACATCGAGACCACCGCGTGGCTCGAGGAGTATCTGCGCGATGCGGGCGAGACGGTGATCGTGGTGAGCCACGACCGCGCATTTCTCGATCGCGTGGTGGACCACGTGCTCCATCTCGAAGCGGGGAGCGCGTTCGCGTACGCTGGGAGCTACTCCGCGTTCGTGCGGCAGCGCGAGGAGCGGCGGCTCACGCAGCAGCGGCAGTTCGACCAGCAGCGGCGCTCGATCGCGAAGGAGGAGGATTACATCCGCCGCAACATCGCGGGTCAGAACTCCCGCCAGGCGAAGGGAAGACGCAAGCGGCTGGAGCGGCTCCCGCGACTGAGCGCTCCGCCGGGAGAGGAGGGATCGATGTCGCTCCGGCTGGAGACGGCGGAGCGGGGCGGCGATCAGGTGGTGGTGGCGGATCACGTCACCGTGAAGGTGAACGATCGAGCGCTGGTGAAGGACTTCTCCGCCACCGTGCGGCGTGGCGACGTGGTGGGGCTCGTGGGTCCTAACGGCGCGGGGAAGTCGACCTTCCTGCGCGCGCTCGTGGGCGAGCATCCGATAGCGAGCGGAGAGCTGCGCACCGGCGGCTCGGTGACTCCCGCGTACTACCGACAGGATCTGAGTCAGCTCCCAACGGATCGCTCGCTCTTCGACATCATCAACGATCTGCGTCCCACCTGGGGGCGCGGCGCGGTCCTCGGTCATCTCGCGCGCTTCGGCTTCACCGGCGACTCGGTACAGCGTACATCGGCAACGCTCTCCGGCGGCGAGCGGTCGCGCATGGCGCTCGCCATGATCATGCTCTCTCGCGCGAACCTGCTTCTCCTCGACGAGCCGACCAATCACCTCGACGTGGAATCGATCGAGGCGCTGGAGGATGCGCTCGACGGTTACGAGGGGACGGTGATCCTGGTGAGCCACGACCGCGCGCTGCTCCGCGCGCTCACCACGCGCGTCTGGTCGCTGCGTGGTCTGCGCATCACCGACTACGACGATGGCTTCGAGGAGTGGGAGGAGGTGAGCGCCGAGCGTGATCGCGAGACGGCGGCTGCAGCGAGCGCGGAGGAGAGCGCGCGCCGGGAACGCGAAAGAAGGAAGGCGGAGCAGGCGGCCGCGAAGGACGGCGGCAGTACCGGCCGAGATGAAGAGCGGGCGGCGCGTAGAGCTGCGCGCGAGATGGAAGCGGTTGAAGCCGAGATCGCGCGGCTGGAGGGGCGGGTGGCCGAGCTCGGAGGCGCGCTCGAGGCTCCGTCTTTGTACGAGAGCGCCGACGGCACCAGGCGCGCCACCGAGCTGGGCGCCGAGCTGGAGCGGGCAAAGCGCGAGCTGGAAGCGGCGCTCGCGCGGTGGGAGGAGCTGGGGGTGCGGGCGGGGTAAACGACGGGGTCAGGTCTTTAATTTCGAGCGGGCTCTGCCATGGTGAAGCCATGGCAGAGCCCGCTCGAAATTAAAGACCTTGTATCTACGGGAGAGAGGCGAGTAGTGGTTTGATATGTAGGGATCGGGGCGCCAGCTCGTTTAGAGCTGGGTGGAGGTTATGCCGGACACCGTGGGTCAGCCGGAGCGGCGTTCCCGATCAACCAGTCGCAGAAAGCCCGAACGGTTGTGGGGGACAGGTGCCGGGGAGAAGCCGAGCCGGTACCCGAGCCCGAATTCTCACAAGGCTGGGCCACGTGCGACGCCACTGCTTCTGCTTCAGCACTGCTTCACTTCAGGATCCCAGGGAGGAGGAGGCCTCGTGTTCGTCGGCATCGATGTAGCCAAGGAAGAGCTGGTAGTCGCCCTTCACCCGGGCAACGAACACTGGACGGTGACGAACGACGAGCGCGGTGTGCACTCGCTCGTCACTCGTCTCTCCGAGCTCCGGCCAGAGCTCGTGGTGCTCGAGGCTACCGGAGGCCTGGAGCTCCTGGCCGTGAGCCTTCTGGCCGCCGCCTCGCTCCCCGTAGTGGTGGTCAACCCGCGGCAGATAAGGCACTACGCCAAAGCCACCGGGGAGCTCTCCAAGACCGATCGCATCGATGCTCGCATCATTGCGCTCTTCGCCGAGCGCGTGAGGCCGGAGGTGAGGACCATTCCCGACGAGGAGGCCAGGGAGCTCGATGCTCTCCTCGCTCGCCGCCGGCAGATCCTCGAGATGCTCCAGGCAGAGCGGAATCGCTTGGGGCAGCTTCTCTTCTTCCCCGGCAAAGAACACAAGCAGCGGGTGAGGAAGAGCATCAAGAAGCACATCGCTTTCCTCGAGCGCGAGCTCAGGGAGGCCGAGACGGACCTGGGCGACGCGGTGAAGAGGAGCCCCGTCTGGCGGGAGAGGGACGATCTGCTCCGTAGCGTGCCGGGTGTGGGGCAGGTGCTCTCCTTCACGCTCCTCTCCGAGCTTCCCGAGCTGGGTCGGCTCTCGAGGCGGGAGATAGCCAAGCTCGTAGGTGTTGCACCGATCAGTAGGGACTCGGGCACCCTTCGCGGTCACCGCTTCACTCAGGGCGGAAGGGCGAGCGTGAGGCGAGCGCTCTACATGGGCGCACTGGTGGCTTCGAGGTACAACCCCGTTATCCGCTCCTTCTACGAGCGGCTCCTCC
>DASSNL010000121.1:0-6629 GCA_035688075.1 Gemmatimonadaceae bacterium | reverse complement strand
CGACCGGTGGCGCCGCCACCGGTCGCGTCCGCTCGAAATTAAAGACCTGACCCCGGCCGTCCTCCTCATCACGGTCTGCGCGATGTTGGCGCTCGCGGTGTGGGTAGCCATGCCCATCCCGGCCGGGATGCTCGCGCCGATCGCTGCGCCGAGCGTCACGCTCACCGATCGGCATGGCGTAGTGCTGCGCACCACTCGCGCGGCCGACGGGAGCCGCGCGCGCTGGATGTCGGTTGGCGAGATCGATCCGCAGATCATCACTGCCTTCATCGCCGCGGAGGACCGGCGATTCCTCGAGCGATCGAACCGCGGCGCGCTTGGCGCGATCGATGTTCGGGCGCTCGCGCGCGCGGTGCGCGACAACCTGCGTGCCGGTCGCGTCGTCTCCGGTGCGTCCACCATCACGATGCAGACCGCGCGCCTCATCCGGCCATCGAGCCGCGGTTGGGGCGGGAAGGTCGTGCAGGCGCTCTGGGCGCTTCGCCTCGCCGCGCACCTCTCGAGCGATGAGATCCTCGAGCAGTACCTCAACCGGGTGCAGCTGGGGCAGGGCGCGGTGGGCGTATCGTCGGCGGCGACTCTATATGCCGGTGCTTCGGCGCGCTCGGTGAGCCTCGCGCAGGCAGCGCTCCTCGCGGGGATCGCGCACTCGCCGTCGAGCGACAACCCGCTCGTCTCTCCGCGGCGTGCCCGCGCCGACCGTTCCCGCACCCTCGCACGGATGCTACGTGCGGGCTACGCCTCGTCGAACTCGGTCGAGCGCGCCGAGCGCGAGCCGGTTCTCACAGCCGGCGACGCCACGCCCTTCCTTGCGCCGCACTTCACCACTCGCGTGCTCGGCTGGATGGACCGCGACGAGAGCTACGAGGGAGTGCTGCGCACGTCGATCGATATAGCCCTGCAGCGCGAGATCGAGGCGGAGGTGCGGCGCACCGTGGCCGATCTTCGCGCCGAGGGCGCGCGTCAGGCCGCCGCGGTCGTGCTCGACAACCACACCGGCGAGATCCTCGCGTGGGTAGGGTCGCCCGACTTCTGGGCGGACACCGGCGGCCAGACAGACATGGTGGTCTCACCGCGCCAGCCCGGCTCGGCGCTCAAGCCCTTCCTGTACGGTCTCGCGTTCGATCGCGGCCTCACGCCGGCCACGATCCTCGCCGACATCCCGCACGAGTACCGCACTTCCACCGGGCCGTACCGCCCGCGCAACTACGACCACCGCTACCACGGACCAGTGCGTGCACGTGAAGCGCTGGCCAGCTCGTTCAACGTGCCGGCAGTGGCGCTGGCAGACAGGATGAGCGCCGCGAGTCTCCTCGGCACACTGCACCGCGCGGGCTTCGCGTCACTCACGAGGAGCGCCGACTACTACGGTCTGGGGCTCGCGCTCGGCAACGGTGACGTGACGCTGCTCGAGCTGGCCAACGCCTATCGCTCGCTCGCGAACGGTGGAGTGTGGCGGCCGTACCGATGGAGAAGTGTTGAAATGAGTGACGCGCAAGCCGAGGCGATGCCTATCGCCGCATCCGACTCCGGCGGGCGGCAAGTGATGAGTCCTCTCTCCGCTGCGCTGGTGCTGGATGTCCTGAGCGACCCCAACGCGCGCATCCCCGGCTTCGGGCTGCAAACTCCTCTCGAGTTTCCCTTCCGAGCGGCGGCGAAGACCGGCACGAGCCGGCACTTCACCGACAACTGGGCGGTCGCGACAACCGCGGGATTCACCGTGGCGGTGTGGGTGGGGAACTTCAGCGGCCGTCCGATGGAAGGTGTGAGTGGCGTGAGCGGTGCAGGTCCGCTCCTGCATCGCGCGACTCTCCTCACCGCGCGCCGCTACGCGCCCGGCGTGCTCCCCACTCCCGCGAGCGCCGGAGCGCGACCGGTGGAGATCTGCCGCCTCTCCGGTCTCCGCGCGGTCGCGGGCTGTCCGCACATGACCGAGTGGTTCGCCCCCGGCACCGAGCCCGTCGACACGTGCGACTGGCATCGCGCCGACGGCTCCGTGGTGCTCCCGCGCGAGTACGACACGTGGCTGGAGCGTCGCGCAAAAGACGATGCGGCTGCCGACGGAACTCTGCTCGCCGCCGCGAGAGTCTCCGCCGGGTCAGAGGGTCACGACTCGCCAACGTCGGCGAGCTCGTACAACGAGGAGACCGATGCACGAGCGGGACGCGGTGCGGGCGACGATGGCGAAGCGCGCGCGGTCGGCGGAGTAAGCATCGGCTTCCGGATCACCTCACCGCTCGATGGAGATCGCTACCAGATCCCGCCCGGCGTGGAGCCGCACTACTCCACCATCGCCCTCCGCACCGCGGGCACCCGCGATCCCGCTTCCGTTCGCTGGTTCGTGGACGGCAGCGCATGGCACCGTCCCCGCCTCCCGCTCACACCTGGCGAGCACCTCATACGCGCCCTTACAGCGGGCGGCGATAGCGCCCAGGTGCGCATCGTGGTGGAGTGACGTAGCGCCTCCGCACCTCCTCTTCGATCACTACTATATTGCGAAGGGTCACGCATCGGGCGTGATCGTGGAGGATTATGACGGGTCCAGGCATCATGAGGGGACCGGGGATGCACGTCGGCGGGCATGGCGGCCGCCGCGCTGTCGCCGGGCACACGGGCACGCGGGAAGAGAAGCGAAAACCCAACATGTCCAACGCGTGGCAGGAAGCGCGTGGGCTGATCCGGGACAACCGCAAGCGGCTGATGCTCGGGCTCCTTCTGATGCTGGTGAGCCGGCTCGCCGGCCTGGTTCTGCCGTACAGCCCGAAGATTCTCATCGACAGAATCATCGGAGCGCACCGCTCGGATCTTCTCCTGCCGCTCGCCCTGGCGGTAGGTGCAGCGACGCTCGTACAGGCTCTCACCTCCTTCGCGCTCTCGCAGGTCATGAGCGTAGCCGCGCAGCGCGCCATCACCGAGATGCGCAAGCGCATCAACTACCACGTGCTGCGTCTCCCGGTGTCGTTCTTCGACACCACGCAGACGGGCGTGCTCATCTCGCGCATCCTCAACGACGCCGACGGGATCAGGAACCTGGTGGGGACGGGGCTGGTACAGCTCACCGGCGGCCTGGTGACGGCGCTGATCGCGCTCGCGGTGCTCTTCTATCTGAACTGGCAGCTGACGATAGCGACGTTGGCCCTCCTCCTTATCTTCGGCGGAGTGATGACGTTCGCGTTCAACAAGCTGCGACCCGTGTTCCGCGAAAGGAGCGTGATCACCGCCGAAGTGACGGGCAGGCTGTCGCAGGAGCTCAGCGGGGTCAGGGTGGTGAAGACCTATACCGCCGAGAGGCGCGAGCAGCTCGTCTTCGCGCGCGGGGTGCACCGGCTGCTGCGCAACATCGCTCGCTCGATCACGGGCGTGTCGGCGGTAAGCGCGTTCTCCACGCTGGTGATCGGCGCCGTGGGAGTCGTCATGCTTCTGATCGGCGGGCGTGCGGTCGCCGCAGGATCGATGACGCTGGGTGACTTCATGACGTACGTCCTGTTCGTCGGCCTCGTCGGCCAGCCGCTGATCCAGATCGCGTCGATCGGAACGCAGGTCAGCGAGGCATTCGCGGGGCTCGACCGGATCCGCGAGCTCCGCATGCTCTCCACCGAGGACGAAGACGATCTCCAGCGCGAGTCGGTGGGCGAGCTGCGCGGTGACGTGACCTTCGAGGATGTGAGCTTCGAGTACACGCCCGGCGTTCCGGTGCTTCGCGGCGTCTCGTTCCACGCCCCGGCGGGGACCACTACCGCGCTGGTGGGATCGAGCGGCTCGGGTAAGAGCACGATGATCTCTCTCATCATGGCCTTCAACCGCCCCACGAGTGGACGAGTCCTCGTGGACGGTCGCGACCTGGCCACCCTGCACCTGGGCGAGTACCGCTCGCACCTCGGCGTCGTACTTCAGGAGAATTTCCTCTTCGACGGCACCGTGGCCGAGAACATCGCCTTCTCGCGGCCGGGCGCATCGATGGAGGAGGTTCGCGAGGCCGCGCGCCTCGCGCACTGCGACGAGTTCATCGTGGAGTTCGAGGACGGCTATGATACCGTAGTGGGGGAGCGCGGCGTCCGGCTCTCCGGCGGACAGCGGCAGCGCGTCGCGATAGCGCGCGCGATCCTCGCCGATCCCCAGATCCTCATCCTCGACGAGGCCACGTCGAGCCTCGACTCCGAGAGCGAGGCGCTCATCCGCGACGGGCTTCGCTCGCTGCGGCACGGGCGTACTACCTTCGTGATAGCGCACCGTCTATCCACCATCGCGAGCGCCGATCAGATCCTGGTGCTCGAGGAAGGGCGGATCGTGGAGCGCGGGACCCAGGAGCAGCTGCTGGCGATGAACGGCCGCTATCGCCAGCTCTACGAGAAGCAGTACGGGATAGAGAGCGACAAGTTCATCAACCCCGGCGAGGACTTCACCCCCGAGCCCTCGCTCGCGGGCCAGATCAAGGTGCGAACGCCGAGCAACGACGCGCTCTGATCTCGATGTACATTGCCTCGCACGATTCGAGCGCGGCCCGGGAGGAGCAGCCGTCCTCTCCGACGCAATTCATTACCACCTGACCGAGATATGCCGACAGCGAGCCAGTCATTCTTCGAGATTCGTTCATCGCCCATCCAGGGACGCGGCGCGTTCGCCACCCGGCGCATCCGGAAAGGGACGCGTCTGATCGAGTATGTGGGCGAGCGCATCTCGCACGCCGAGGCCGATCGCCGTTACGACGACGACGGGATGAAGCGCCACCACACATTCCTCTTCACGCTGAACAACAGAACCGTGATAGACGCGGGCGTGGACGGGAACGAGGCGCGCTTCATCAACCACTCGTGCTCCCCCAACTGCGAGGCCGTGATCGACAGTGGTCATATCTACATCGAGTCGATCAAGACCATCGAGCCGGGGGCGGAGCTCGTGTACGACTATCAGTACGAGCGCGCGCCAGACGCCGACGAGAGCGATGAGGCGCGCTATCCCTGTCGTTGCGGCTCGCCGAACTGCCGCGGCACCATCCTGGCCCCGCCCAAGCGGAAGCGCGCCGCGGCGTCGGCCAAGCGGGGGAAGGGAGCATCGAAGCGGAAGAAGAAGGCCGCCTCGAAGAAGAAGACCCCGGCGAAGCGGAAGCGTGCCGCCACGAAACGGAGTGGCGCCGGCGCGAAGCGCGGGACGAGCGCGGCGCGCAAGCGCACAAAGACCAGTGCGACCGGGCGCGGCTCGGCCTCGAAGCGCGGCAAGAAATCCACTACGCGCTCGAAGGTCTCGCCCAACCGGTTGAAGGCCGCAGCGCGGCGCCGGAGATCAGCCTGATCTTCCCCGGAAGCTGACGACCGCGCGCTCCTTCGTGCGGCCGTTGATCAGCTCGTACGTGTAGCTGTCCTGGCCGATGTTCTGGCCGAGGGGTGCCTTCTTCACTATGAGGAAGTCGCCCTCCTGCCATCCCACCGTGCTGGTACGATCGGGGAGGAATACCTCCCATACCGTGCCGTCGCGCAGCTCGATGAGTGTCCCCTCTTCATCCACGCGCGCGATGCGCTCGCCAGGCACGATGGACCACCTGCGTCCTCCTCCCTCGTAGCCGTTCGACGCGCGCATGCGCCCGTCGTCGCTGCTCTGCTGAGCGTGCAACGCTCCGGCGCCCGCCGAGAGTACGACGACCGCCGCAATCGCCGCGGCCAGCGAGCCAACCCCCATCGATCTCATCGCTCGAGCCCTCCATGCGCGAGTGGAAAGGAACCGACCGCCTCCGGCCGGGCAACACCAACCGTTGCGCGGCCGCTACGCTGCGGGAATCACCCCGCGATCCTGCGTGATTTCAGTCGCACAACGAGTGCCGCTCGGAAAGCGTAACCGCAAGCGGTGTAACATTTTCTAGCGAGCGCGGGCATTTTGTGACTTTTGTCTCTTGTTTTTTTTACGCTTGTGCGTTCTCTTGGTAGCCCAATCACCGGCCGAGTCCGCCGGGGCGCCCTCCCCCGCACTTGGCCACGCAAAGACGCGAAGAAGGGGCGACGCCGCTCCGCTCACCACAGTTATCGACCGGGGGCAAGGTAAATCCTCCATGCGGTACCAACGCCATCTAGCTGCCGTGCTCACCGCGGCACTCATCGGAGTCGTACCACTCACGGGTGTGGCGGCGCAGGACTGCTCGTGCCCGAACAGAGACTCCAACGCCAACGGACACATAGCCGGCGCGCTCGGAGGCGGGCTCTTCGCGGGACTCATCGCGGCCGTTCTGGGCATCAAGCACGCATCGGAAGCGTCGGCACAGCCGACGATGGGACCCACCGGTGGTCTGGGCCCCGGCGCTGCTCCCACGCTCACCGTCTCCACCGGATCGCTCGGCTCCGCCCCCGATTCGGTGAGCGACAGCTCGGCGACGCCTGCCGCTGCCGCGGCTCCGGTTCCTGCAGCCGTTGCCGACGCGAGAACGCCGAGCGGCCAGCGCTCGATTGGCGATCCGGCGCACAACGTGGCGTACATGCCTCCGATGTCGGCGCGCGACGCGCGCGAGGAAGGCCTCGTCCCCGCCAAGACTGCTTCGCTCCTTCCGGCTCTCGGGATGATGGGAGCGGGTGCACTTCTTCTCGGACTCCTCCTGCTGCGTGAAAAGTCGCGCGGGGGAAGATTCGCCAGGCGGAGGCGGTAGG